>CAIRWO010000143.1 GCA_903882345.1 Candidatus Omnitrophota bacterium
TATTTCAAAAGAAACACTGCTGGAAAAAACAAAGAACTTTATTTATGGTTGATAGCCCTTTTCCTAAATTAAAACTTACTGTAACTAATGTATTCGGCGAGTGTTACCATGGTTACAAGATCGGCGAAGAATTAATCCTCGAAGATTTTACCCATCCGCCGAAGCATTTTTGTCTGGGCCTGGCGCACGCGCTTTTTCCGGTTATCTATGCCTTAAGCTTTGGCGCAAAATTCGGCTTCCGGGATAACCAGCGTTCGCTTTTGGTCACCTGCCCGGACGGCGGGAAACTGGAGTTTAAGGTGGAAATCCTGGACAAGGACGGCAAGGTAGAAGTTGTCCCTAAAGACCCCAACCACAAGGGGCCAAATCCTAAAAAAATGATCATTGAAGTAGTTAAGGCAAAAGGAAAATGCACTTTCGGCTATAAGCTAGGCGATAAATGGGAAACCACCGGCCTTAAATGCATCCCCGGCTTTTGCGGGGCAGCGTTCCATACGGCGTTCCCGGCGCTGTTTGCGCTTAATTTTGGCGCCAAATTTTTATTTATGCCTGACGCTAACTCTGTCGATACGGTTACCTGCCCGGACGGTGGGAATATTGTATTTAAGGTAACGCGGGTAGAAGAAGAGAAAAAGGAATAAGATGAAAAAAAGGCGCGTAGTCATAACCGGTATTGGCGTAGTTTCGCCTAACGGCATCGGTAAAGAAAATGCCTGGCAGGGGATGTCCTCCGGAAAATCAGGGGTTAAGCTTGTGGATAGCTTTGATGTTTCGATGTTCAATACGCGGATTGCCGCCGAGGTAAGAGATTTTAATCCGTTTAAGCTGGGGCTTACACACGAGGAAGCCGTGCGTATGGATAGATACGTTCAGTTCGGCGTTGTCGCCGGAGATATGGCAATAAAAGACGCAGGGCTGGATTTTTCCAAAGAAGATACTGAACGCACCGGCGTGTGCCTTGCCAACGCGATCTGCGGCACAAAATATATGGAAGAGGAATTTGTCCTTGTTACTGATAACGGAAAAAACCCCATTGATCCTTCGCGGGTAAGGCCCGATCTTTACGATGCGGCGATGTTTAATACGCCTTCCATCGAATTATCCGCGCGCTATAAACTAAGAGGCATTTGTAATACTTTATCCACCGGCTGCACTGCCGGCACGGATTCCTTGGGGTTTGCCCTGGAGACAATCCAGGACGGAGAGCAGGATATCATGATCGCCGGAGCTGCCGAAGCGCCGATAACCCCGATTACTTTTGGCGCATTCGACGTGGTAAATGTTCTTTCCAGCCGCAATGACCAACCGGAGAAGGCATCGCGGCCGTTTGATAATAAGCGTGACGGATTTGTCCTTTCAGAAGGTGCGGGCATCCTTATTCTCGAAGAATTAGAGCACGCCCTTAAACGTAATGCCCGGATATATTGCGAAGTGCTTGGCTTTGGCACAAGTTGCAATGCTTTTCATATGACTGATCTGCCGGGTGACGGAACGGCAATGGCAAGCTGTATCAATATGGCGCTTAAGGACGCCGGGATAAAACCGCAGGAAATTGATTACGTTAATGCCCACGGTTCATCCACGCGGATGAACGATATTTTTGAGACCTCGGCCTATAAAATGATCTTTGGCGATCATGCCTATAAGATCCCCATGAGCTCGCTTAAATCAATGATCGGCCACCCCCTGGCAGCAGCCAATGCGGTGGAACTGACGGTATGCTCGATGATCTTTGAAAAAAACCTGCTTCCTCCGACAATCAACCAGGAAGAAAAAGATCCCCAGTGTGATCTGGATTATATACCGAATATCGCCCGGCAAAAGAAAGTGAATACGATCTTAAAGACCAGCAGCGGTTTTTCCGGCGTACATTCTTCTTTGGTCATTAAACGTTTGGAGCTCTAAAATGGGAAAAATTGCGATTACAGGCATCGGTGTTGTTGCGCCGTCAGGGATCGGAAAACGGCAGTTCTGGGCGAATATCAAAGCCGGGCGTTCTTTTATCAAAGAAATTACGCGTTTCGACGCTGCAAAATACCCTTCACATATTGCCGGCCAAATCGACGACTTGGATAAATACAGCCATGTTTCCGAGCGGCTGCTGAAGAAGATCGACGCATTCTCGCATATGGCCCTGATCGCTTCCGAGCTTGCGCTTCAAGACGCAGGGATCGACGTAAAAAATGAAGACCCAAACCTTGTGGGGATATTTTTAGGCAATGCCATCGGTGGCTGGCTTTATGCCGAGACAGAGCTGCGCGATCTCCATATCGAAGGACGCGAAGGCGTTTCCCCGTACATGGCGTCTGCCTGGTTTCCCGCCGCGCCCCAAGGGCAGGTTTCGATTTATTATGGAATAAAGGGCTTTAGTAAAACCGTGGTTGCTGATCGCGCCAGTTCCTTGATGGCGATCGGCTACGCGAATAAAACTTTAAGCAAAAATAAATTGAATATGATCCTTGCCGGCGGCATGGAAGCGCCGGTTACTCCTTATGCCCTTTTGTGCTGTAATACTTACGGCGGGCTTTCAGAAGATAATGCGCACCCGGAAAGCGCCTACCGTCCGTTTGACAGAAAGCGCAGTGGTTTTGTCATCGGAGAAGGCGCGGGGATCATGGTAATGGAACCGATCCAGCGGGCAAAGTCGCGTAAGGCAAATATCTTAGCGCATGTTTCCGGCTACGGCTATAGCTGTGACGCGGTAGATCGGATCAATCCCGATGCCTCAGGCAGAGAATTGGCACGGGCAATAAAAATGGCGCTTAGTGACGCAAAATTAAATCCCGCAGATATCGATTATATCAGTTTAGACGGCTTGGCAGTGGATATATGGGATAAAGGCGAGGTAGCGGCGATAAAGCAAGTTTTCGGGACAAAGGCTAAAGATATCCCCGTAAGCTGTCCTAAATCCATGTTCGGTAATTTACTGGGTGCTTCCGGAGCAGTAGATCTGATTACTGTGGTGATGGCAATGGAAAATAACCTGGTTCCTCTTACGCTTAACCTTGATGATCCGGACTTAAACGGCCTTAATTATGTAACTAAAGAAGCGCGAGAACATAAAATAAATAAAGCCTTGGTCATTTCCCGTGGCAGGGGAGGAATTAATTCAGCATTGGTAGTAGAAAAAACTTAGCACCCAACCCTATCGGATGGGTTGGTGTTTCACCTTCTGTGAAAGGAGTCTTTATGAAAATATTATTTGTTATGCCTAAGGTCGGTGCGTGGGCAACGCACGGCATCCATCGTTCGCCGAACCAGCTCTATGCCCATTGGGCAGCGTATGTGCGGGAGAGAGGCTATGAAGACGTAGCAGTTATAGACGGTAAAGCCGATCAAACTCCCATGGATGAGTTGATCGAGCAGGTAAAACAAAAAAATCCCGACGTTGTAGTAATGGGCGAACAGTTGCATGGCTATGGCGGATACGGAGTTTTACGGCATTTTAAAGATGCCGCCATAGGGATCAAAAAAGCGCTTCCTAAAACAAAGATAATCCTCGGCGGATTGTGGTATTCCGCTATGCCGGTACATACATTGGAGGAGATTCCTGAGGTAGATTTTGTGGTCATGGGCGAAGAGGAATCCTTCGGCGATTTGATCGAGGCAATAGATAAAAAGAAAAACCTTAAAGATGTAGGCGGGGTCACCTCGCGCATAGGTAGCGAGATCGTGATGGGGCCGCATAAGCCGTTACTCCAAGATTTGGATAAGCTGCCTCTTCCGGCATACGATCTGTTTCCCATGGATAAATATGTCGGTCATACCTACTGGAAGCCGTTCGTGGATATGGTTACTTCCCGGGGTTGTCCTTCCGCGTGTACTTTTTGTTATGAGTGGGATCAGTTTGATCCGCGCAGCCCGTCGGATTTCCTGAAATGGCGTGCAAAATCACCGGAGCGGGTGATCGAAGAGATGGAACTGCTGCAGAATAAATACGGAGTAAAGGTAGTTGTGATCCAGGATGATAATTTTAACGTTGATCCCGTCCGCGTCAAGAAATTCTGCGAATTGAAGA
>CAIRWO010000144.1 GCA_903882345.1 Candidatus Omnitrophota bacterium
CAATCGGAAGGTAGGAGTCGCCGTAAAGCAAAATGAAATCGGCGGGAAGATAATCCTTGGCTTGTTTTAACGCTCCAGCGGTACCCAAAAATCCATTTTCTATTGAATATTCTATCGTTAAGCCAAACCGGCAGCCGTCGCCGAAATAATCCATTATTGCATCCTTACGATACCCGACGCAGAGCAGGATTTCGCTTATTTTATTATTCTTTAATAATTCCAGCTGATGCTCCAGGAACGGCTTGCCTTTTATCCTGATCATCGGCTTAGGGGTGCTATCGGTTATAGGCTTAAGCCTCTCTCCCCTGCCGCCTGCCAATATTACCGCCTTAAGCATGTTATGTCCTCAGGGAATAAAAGAAAATGTACTGCCCGAATAATTTATAGATTGTTCGCAACTGCCTTTGACCTGAGAATGCCTGAAGAAAATCTTTCTGTTCTTCCGGCTTTGGCTTGCCTTTTTCCAGTATTATGTAAGACAACCTGCTCGGCTCTTCAATCAAGCCTACCTCTTTGACATGATAATTATCCTTGAGGTAGGCGAACAACGACGGATTGTCAGCCCTGAGCTGCTGGCTAAATTCTGCCGGGTAAAAACAGACATAGCGCATATTAAACTTTTCTTCCTTCTTCTTAAAATCTTCTAAATCCGAAACCCACCCGACATAGCGGCGGGCATAACGGGCGATTGCATAACCTTGAGGATAAGTATATAAAAATACGCGTTCGTTGGGCGCGGTAAATTCTTTTAGCGATTCTCCGGCAACATCCTCCCCTAAGAATACCGTGCCGTACATCCGGGTAATTGCCGCGCGCACAGCAGGCGAGGCCGCGACAATCACAACGACCATCGTGGCGATAAACAAATCTTTCTTGAATATTTTATTAAGCAGCTCGACAAAAAATCCCACAGCATAAATAACCGACAAGCAAACCAGACCCAAGAATGGCATTTGGTAATAATTATGCTGATTAATGTAGTCGGAAAATAACATCGAATAGGGGATGATCATTATGGCAAGTCCGATGATATAGCGGTTTAACAAACCTTTGCGCCTTAAAAAGGCCAGTACCATGCCGGCAATTGCCAAACCAAAGAATACAAAAGTAAAATTCTCCCCGAATATGTACCAGCGGATCATCTTGCCGTATTTTTCCCAATATTGCGGGAAAAATATCTCGAATATCTTTACCCTGCCGATATCTTCAAATTGCCACTGGCCCGTGTGTTTCATCCATAAGATAGCTGCGACGATAACCAGATAAGGCGCCAGGAATGCCAGGCAATATTTCAAAAATAAACGCCGCTTTTCCCAAAAGATTTGCCGGTAAGGCAGGCAGATCGCAAACGGCAAAATGCCGATAAGGAAACTAAACTTATAAAGCCAGGCGAGGGAAAACGCCAATCCGCCCACTAAGAGGTTATACGCCTTAAACGAGGTAATAAACCGTAGATAGAATAGGCTGCCCAGGAGCATAAAGAAAAATGCCGGACTCTCAGGCTGCAGGTTGCGGGAAAAGAATACCGGCAAAGGCATAATCGCCATGAGCAAGGCAGAAAACAAGGCACGGTTTGTTTCTTTGAATAATAATGACGCCAGAAAATACATAACTAATATGGTAGCTAGGCCGAAGAAAATATTGATCAATCTCGGTCCCCATAGATTCTCTCCTAACAGCTTCCAGGAAAGCAGGATTTGATAAGTAACCAGCGGCGGCTGTGGATACACCCGCATTGTCGGATTAGCTTCAAAGGCGTTCCAAAAATATATCCTGCGGGTAACGTAATCGTTGGTCCGCTGCATTTCCTGCGCCATACACAGGTAGTCATTCTCTTTCGTATTGTGGTAACCTATGGCGGGAAAATCGAGATTGTAGCTTCTTAAGATAAAACCGAGAATTAAGATTAACCCCAATAAAACAGTTTTCTTCATCTCTTAATTATTTCTTCTTCGCTCCAAAAACAACAGGCTGATAAAAAAGGAGGAAAATATTGTCTGGATGCCGATAACCAGAAGAGTCATTCCCAGGATCGATTCCCTGAGCCGGGAAAGCTCTCCGAAATGCCGGGAAAACCATTCGATAAAAATAAAAAGATTTATGGTAGCCCCTACGAGGAATACCGCGCCTCCGAGAATAATGCCGCGTTCCAGGTTAAAGTGTTCCTTGAAGAAAAGCGTTACTTTATCATATTTTAAAAACCCCTGCCGGATGGCATAGGTATGCGCGTAAACGCCCAGATGCAAGACCTGGCAAGAAAGGATACAAAGCATACTGGCAAAGGCCATAAAATGGATGTCCCAATAATGGCCCAGAAAAAGAAACGGCCCCCTAGACAACAAAAGCAGCGCCATTATCCCCACAATAAAACCCGTTAAGCCGGGAACAAAATAAAGCCACAAAGGACAATAAAGCAGCATAAAGCGGATATGCCGCCAGGCATCAGCCAGGGGGCTCAATTTGGAAACGCCGGTACGCGGATGGTAGCTTATAGGGATTTCGTATATCTTAAGGTTAGTCCGCAAAGCAGAAACCACCATCTCGGTAGCGAACTCCATGCCTAAAGTCATCAGTTCCATCTTCTTATAGGCTTCGGCAGTAAAGGCGCGCATACCGCAGTGTATGTCCGATAGCCGGGTCCGGAAGAATAAGCGGCACAGCCCTGAAAGGATGGGATTACCGATGTAACGATGTGACCAGCTCATCGAACCTTTTTGCATTCCGCCTTTAAAACGCGAACCCATGACAAAATCATAACCCTGCCCTAACGGTTTTAAGAATTTCGGGATATCATAAAAATCATAGGTATTATCGCTATCCCCGATAATTATATATTTACCCTTTGCCTGCGCCAGTCCGGCCAGGTAAGCTGCGCCGTAACCCTTCTGCGCCTCACTAATAACCTCTGCGCCAGCGGCCACGGCCACCTCCCGCGAACGGTCAATAGAGCCGTTATCCACAACAATTATCTGGCCGCGAATCCCTTCCCGGATGAAAACTGTCCTTATCTTATTTACGCAGATACCTATGGAGGCCTCTTCGTTCAAACAGGGCAAAACAACAGAAACCTCAATATCTCGATTCATAATTTACCAAATAATATTAAAAATCCGGATATAATTATTGCCTTCCTCTGCGTCAATAAAAGGCGCGAAGTGCTTAAGGCCTTTACCCCGCAAAAAATAAAGCCGGCTGAACAGGCTGTTTCCCAGCGACCGGTCAAGCAGAACACACTTGTAGCCATCCGAAGCAATAAAGACCAGCGCTGAAAAACCAATATTGGCATTAGGCATAGCTATCTCTATAAAGTTATTATCCTTTAGCAAAAACAGGCTCACGGGGATCTGGCCGTTACTTGACTGGATAGTCTGCGCTTTAAGATTATACATAAAACCGTTGTCAAAAAAGACAACGCCGTCTTTTTCCTTGCCGTTCACCAAGCCGCCATAGAATTGCAGCCGCCAGGAAAGCCATTCATTAAAATTCTTATCCGAGATAAGGAATATCTCTTGATAAAACCTCTGCAGGTCTTGAGGATTCCCGCCTAATTTCTTGAGCCGCTCGATGATCTGGCCCTTTTCTTCTTTATTGAAATTCTGCGCGATGTAAACCTTGGCAAAGTTCCAGTTGCCCAAAAAAGATATTGCCGGCATTTTAAATACCATCGTATTATCGACGACAAAACAGGCGCGGCTGGGAGTAGAAAAAAGCAGCCGCATTACCTCCTGGACTTTTAACACCGGAAGATATTCCAACAGCGTCTGCTGCACTTTATCCGGCGGAAAGACCAAAACCCCTTCCAGCAGGAGTTCGGATTTAAGCGGGTCTTTAATATAGTCGTTTATAATCTCAAATGCCTTGTTGCCGCCGTTATTGAGCATGCGCAATATTGCTATCGCCTCCTCCTCGTTATTGCTGAGCAGGGCCTTGCCCATCCAGTAGGCCTGCGGCGTATCCTGGCTCTGTCCGTCGAAAATTACCCTGCGCCGGCCGATGACTTTGAACCAATCGCCGTAATCCCACCAAGAATTCAGAATGGTATCCTGGGGAGTTTTTTCTTTAACCGTATTAAGGATTTTATACCAGGTATCGTCGATCAGCGGATAGATCGAACTGGCTGTTTTATATGCGTTATTAACAAGCAACGGGCAGATCAATATCAAGGTCAGCAGCGCAAAGATAATTGCCGAGAGCCGGTTTTTCTTTTTAAAATAGGCATAGGCCTCGCTGATCCCCCAACCCAGCGAAACCCCGAGGGGAATAAGTAAAAATATGAGGAATCTTACGCCGCGCAAGACGGCAAAACTCATTGCAATTGACCACACAAGCATAATCAGCGCGGCTTCACGCTTAAAACCGGAAAACCTGCGGTCAAAAAAATACCGCACAGATAACACCGCCAGGCTGAATAAGGAGAACGAAAAAAGCCACCCTCCTCCCAAGGAAGCAGCAGCCTCCCGGAAACCTACCCGCTTTAATTCTCCTACGGTAGAATAGACGTTCGGCCAGATTGACGATATCAACGGTTTATTCAAGATCACCGCCTGTTTTATAAAATCATAAAGCACGACCAGCGGCTCTTTGCCGACGATAACTAAGATCCAGAAAAAACTAAACGCTATGAATGACAATACCGAGATTGCATGCTGTTTAATTAATTTCAGCTTTTTCTCGTGGCGGTAAAAATACAGGTAGCTTAAATAGAGCAGTGAAACGGCTTCGTAGGCAATAATGATCACAAAGATATACCACCAAAACATCCAGGTAAAACAAAATATAGCTACCCAGAAAGAAGAAAAGCAGATCTTCGCCAGCCTCTGCCGTAACGATCTTGCATCTAAAGCCGTCAGGTAAATCCAGACGATAAGCACGGGAAAAAGCAGGCTAAATATCTCCTTCTTAAACCAGCCGGCGCAACTGCGTGGGATAAAAATCTGGCTTAAGCCGATAAATAAAGAGGCGATTAACGCAGCGAGGTTTCCGCCTCCCCGATACATAAACATATACAATATTACAATAAATGCCGCACTAAAAAACAGCGGCAGGTAAAAGAGAAAGGAAAACAACGGCATATGCTTAAAGAAGCTGAAAAATTTATAGAGGTATGCGGAAAAATAATACAAAAACTTGTCCCAGTTCATATAGCTTCCCAAAGGGGCAAGCATCAAAAGGTCCCATTGTTTGCCGTAAACAACTTCATCCCCCGGGTGGCCGGTACGCACGATATTTTCCGTATACCTTGCCCAATGCCAACAGTCCAATTCCATAATATAAGTCTGCCCGGCATCATCCTGGAATCTGTCCTTAAGCCTGGTATACAGTTCATTTACCTGCCTGTCGATCTCCCGCTTATTTTGTTTTTGGTATTCGGAGAGGCGCGTCTGGGCTATTTTCTCTTTGGCTAAAGGATAAAACTGCGGAAATCTGCGGTAGGTGTCCTCAAAGGCCCGCTGTTCTACCATACCCTCTACCATCTTTTTAGCCTGGATTTTTAACTGTGGAAAATTCACCGGAAAGGAACGGAAATAAATATTCAGCCCCACAGCAAGCGCCAGCGAAAAGATCAAAACAATCTTCTTTTTCATATATTATCTAGAGGCAGGTCTGTTTGCAGCATAGCAAGGATAGAATTAAGGTTGTCTTTTAAGTTTCTTGTGCGTCCTTAACGCAGAATCGAGCAAAGATAGCCTTTCCTGAAAATCTTTAAAATCTTTGCCTTTATAAAAAACTCCCGATATCCCGTAGACCATCGCCTCTTTTGCTTTGGGATCGTCTACGTAGGCGCTGATGATGATGATGGGAATTTCCTGATCAAACTGCCGGATCCTCTTAATCGCTTCCACGCCGTCGGCAACCGGCATCCTTAAATCCATAAGCACGATATCCGGCTTTTCTTTTTCCGCAGCCTGGACCGCTTCTTCTCCGTTAGAGACGGCAATAACCGGATATCCGCGGGATTCCAGCCAGAAGGTCATCACCTGCCGGAAATCTACTTCGTCATCGGCTACGAGAACTTTTATTTTATTTTCATCCATATTCACGCCTCCCCTTTAAGCGCTATACCGTCTGATTATTTTTTGCCGGTAGGCTAAAGATAAACTTTGCGCCTTGGCCATCTGCGCTTTCCGCCCAGATCTTGCCGCCGTGCAATTCCACGATCTCTTTGGCAATGGACAGACCTATGCCGGTACCGTTTATGTCGGAAGAAACCCTTTCTCCTACCTGATAAAATTTATCAAAGACCTTTTGAAGGTTTTCTTTAGCTATCCCGATGCCGGTATCGCTCACCGATACTTCGATCTCGCTTCCCGGTTCGCTCAATTTTGCTTCCACGGTAATCGTTCCGTTACTAGGGGTAAACTTGATCGCGTTACCGATCAGATTGTTTAAGACCTGTATTATTCTGTCCGGGTCAATATTGACCTCCGGCAGGCCGTCCTGAATCTTTGTTTCTAAATTAACCGACTTTGTCTTGGCCCAATTATTCAAGCCTGCCGCGGATTCATTTATTACACTGGCTATCGGCGCAAGCTTGCGCCGCATATCCATCCTGCCGGCTTCAAGTTTTGAAAGGTCAAGCAGGTCATTAACAAGGGTGGAAAGACGGTTTAAATTACGCGCGGCAATAGTAAGGAACTGTTCCTGCGTCGGCGTAATTTCACCGGCATTTTTATTGAGGATCAAAGATATTGATTTATCGATCGCTACAAGGGGGGTACGCAATTCATGGGAAACGCTGGCAACGAAATTTGCCTTAAGCCGGTCAAGCTCCTTCTGCTTGGTAATATCGCTTAAGACAGAAACCATGCCTACGGTCTGGCCGTTTTCGTTTTCTATGACCGCGCTCGATGCCCTTAGTATTTTTCTTGTTTCGTCCTGCTGGCTGACCAATTCTATCTCGCGACCTTCTTTTCCGGGAGTCTCATGGGTTAAAGAAACCAGCTGTTCTTCTTTGAGGTTATCCATCATGGACTTACCGATCTTGTCTTTTTTTGACGTACCCAGAAGTTTTTCTGCGGCAGGGTTCATCATGATTACCTTGCCATAAGCATCGACTACTACCAGGCCTTCGGCAATACTGCGTATAACTGCCTCTGATCTCTTCTTGTCCGTCAAGACCTTCTCGTATTTCCTCCAGGCAACCTCTTCATTTTTGACTTTCTCATTTAACGCTGTTTCATACTTGCGGGTCAATTCACCAGTGCTTTGACTTACCTTCTTCTCTATTTCCCTGGCCAATACCGCTGAAAGGCGGGTACCGATCTCCTGCGATTGCTGACGCGAACCTACCGCCCCACTGATTTCTTTGACTATAGTTTGTTTTAAGGATTCGGCGGTAGCCATGTCCGCGGCCGAATATACGCTTTTTTTTGTTCTATCTGCAGTATTCACGCCGGCATGCGCAGCCTGTTTTGTTGCCATCTGGGCCAAGATCAATGCCGTCGCTACCCCGATGACCGCCGTAACTATATAAACTATTGTCAGTGGCGACACTTGTGAGATATCCTCCAAATAGCAAAGTGACAATGATTAACAATTATCCTACCATAAAAGTTTTTTCCCTTCAAGGGAATTTAGGTAAGCCCTAATCAAGGGATTCGGAGATCTTCTTTCCAAAC
>CAIRWO010000145.1 GCA_903882345.1 Candidatus Omnitrophota bacterium
CGAGCTGGAAGGATGATAACCGCTATCCTGTTTTTCTTCTCCGGAAAAATCGAATACCCAAGAATTATTAACATACGATAACGTCCCGTCCTTGCCCTGTTGCAGCCTTCCGAAACGCTTCCTGACTATAATCACCGGATCTGACTCCATACCGGAGATAATCAATTTGCGCCTTTTTTGTTCTATCCCGGGTTTGATATCGTAAATAAGCTGCGCTCTCAAGTCTTTCAGCCCTGGCAGCCATGATTTTCCCGCGCCGATCCGAATGGGTTCGGCTTTTCTCATACGGATGTCTTTCGGGTTGACTGCAAGAACGATGTTGTCGCTTATCCGTTGTTCATTCTCATTCTCTGTCCCTGTGAAGATGTCCGTGCTGATCTCCATGCTCACGGTATGATCCGAGCTGAACAACGGAAAGAGAAAACCGGTAAAAATTGAGACCACGGAAGCTATAATGACAAGCGGGACAACGGCGTTGTTCCAGCCAGTCATGTAAATTCCGATGCCGATCGCAAGCCCTGCTGTACCGAGGATGCTGCCGATGACATGGGAAAAATTTTCGATAATACTGTAGTGCTTGGCAAACCCTTTTTTAATCGCGTCTTCGTGCGATACCAGCGACCCCGCCATTACTTCGGACAGATATTCATTAAGGAAAATGTCTATAGCCGATCCCAGAAGCCAGAGCCCGACAAAGAGCGCCAAATAGAGCAGGGCGGAGAAATTAAAAAGCATCCATCCCAGCGACGCAGCGCCGAAAATGCTCGCCGGGATAAGCAAAAACAGCACGGCCCTGTTGAGGATACCGGTAAATGCGTTTACGATGAAAAAATTCGCGATCTTTTTTGCCGCTTTGATGCCCTGTATCTTTTTCTCCCAGATATGCCCTTGGACAAGGCCTGTCCTAGTGTCTCCTCTGGAAAGGACGATACGCATGATACGATTCGCCGCAATGGGGCTTATCAATACCGTAAAAAACATTGCCACGATGTAGATGATCAGGTTATACGTGCCAAGTATGCCCTGCTTGCCGGCGAAAGCGAGTATCGTTGAAAAAACAAGGCCGATAATGAGTTGATTTACGAAGCTTGTGATAAGCCAGAATATTTCACCGACCCTGACGAGACGGCTGTATTTGAGCGCCGTAAAATAAAGCGACCGTCTATTTGCTAAACTCAGCGAGTTCTCTTTGAATAATACCAGGCCCGGCCTTGATACCCCGAGCTTTGAGAGTTTTTTGCTGATGCCATAGCCATTGACAACCTCTTTCATTAAGCTGCGCTCTTGCGAAGTCATCATGACTTTGCTGTAGCCGGGCATAAAGAACGACGTTCCTGCGGAGAATATCTTTTCTACCTGTATCAGCGCCGATTCTTTCGTACGGGCCCTCTCAAAAACAAAAAGGATCTGCTGCGGTTTACGGGAATCAATGAGCTCGCGGATGAACCGAGACTGGATTCTGCGCCTATCCGCTTTCTCTTCCCGTGAAAAAACCACCACCATGGGCTTATTCTTCTCGTAAACTTCGAGAATCCCTCCGGCGCGTACCGCCTGCATGCGGTTATCGAAATAATGAAGTAGATAGGCGTTTGCAGGTTTCCTCCAGCCCCTGGAAAGGTCTTGGATAGTTTTCCGGAATTGCTCACTCATTACAATGTTTCCGATACGTCTTTCGTTTTCCGGCGCAATCAGAATAGGCGTTCCGTCAAATTTCGGCGCAGTGCTTTCCTTCTTGGCAGCCTTTTCTTCTTTCTCCGAGCGTATTCCCGGTATAGACTCCATACTGTTGCCGGTCCGGACGCCGACGATAATCTGCCGGGCTATAAACAACGTTAACGCAATACCCACTGAGAGCACGAGCAGGCCATCGAACGGCTGACCAAATAAAGTAAACAGGAGTGGTTCAGAATCGGAAATACTACAGGCTGAAAGCAGGATGGTAAAAAGAGATAAGAGGCCAAAACTGAGGGTACGAATTGCCTTTGACCATTTGGCAACCGGTGGGCCGCGGATAATGATTGTGTATTGGTTACGCTTATCCTTTACCGTCAATTCCACCGGCGAGCTGGCGGGTTCAGCCGGATTCGCCCTAGCCGAACTAAGAGGCATGAGCCCTTCGTCATGTGAATGCCTTTGTAGCGATGCGACCTTCACACCGGTAAGTTTTTCTATGGATTCTCTTCCGTTGTAATAGGTATTTTCCAGTACCGATAACGCACCGAGCACTTCAACCCCCTGGCTCTGCAGAGACCTGACCACCCTAAGCTGTTCTTCGCCATCAGTCAATTCGCCCGTAAAGAGCATAACGCCGTCACCCGGAGTTAAGTTATATATCTTACAATCATGCCCATTCAAATTAAGATAATGGATAGTACCCTCTCTATAACCGCATGGCTCCATCTGTTTGGTTACGCCAATCAGCGGGATCCTTGTAATTTCAGATGCAGCAAGCGCAGAATAAAGGCCTGATGGGGTCAACCCCAAAACATACAGAGCTTTCCCGCGCTGGTAGAACTTTTTTCTCTCTTCGCTTATATCGCCTATTATTTTCTGCATCTCGGCTTCAATAGAACGCGCCAATGAAGCATAAAACTCTGGTTCAAGCGGCATTGTTAACCCTCTTAAGGGATGATCAACAAATACACCGGTTTCTGCGTCATTTCCTTTGGGATAGGCGGTAACAGGCACTGGCACCATTGAATACGAAGGCTGAATTGCATCAAAGACCCGC
>CAIRWO010000146.1 GCA_903882345.1 Candidatus Omnitrophota bacterium
AGAATGATGAATTTCAGGCCGATCTTGTATTTATCGGCCTTCTCTTCGGGCAAACGCGGTATTTCTTTTATCCAGTTCACCCGCGCCGTTGCAGAAACAGGTTCCTTCTTTCTTAAAAGCTCGAACCTAACCTCTACCTTTGTGTCTGTCTTCAGCGGTTTGTGGCCGATGAAACAGATCCCGTCTTCAGAAATATCCACGGTCTGAGCTGACTCTGCCGTATTATCCGGGAGCCGGACTTCGATCCGGGTTTGATAATTGATCCTTTTATGACGCCGCATCTCCGTACCGATATAGATCTCCTTCATATTTAAATTGCTGTGGGCCCTATCCGGATGGGTCCCGGTATTGGAGGGATAGGAAAAGATCCCCACGGCAATAAAAACTTCTTCTATTTTATTTTTAGTAAAATAATCCTTCGCCTTATTCTTGAGCAGCTCACAGAATGCGACTGCGTTTTTGTCCGTTACTTTGGGTAAGATAATGCTGCATTTTCCTTTCTGCATATCCGCCAAAACGATCGGGCCTTTCTGTTTATCGGCGCCAAAGACCTCTTTAAACGTTGCGTCGATAATGGTTTTTAACCCCTCGGACAGGTGACGGGCTTCCACGGTGATCTTCTTTTTAAACTCGTCGAAATTAACGATTAAAAAATTGATCAAATACACGGAAATGCCTTGATTTAATAAGTGATTTATTTTATCCCGGACCGACTTTCCCAATATCCTTGCTGTATAGTATAGAGGCAGGGTAAAATAAAATTTACTGCCTACCCCCAATTCCGACTCAGCCCAAATTTCACCGCCGTGTTTTTCTACCAGCTCTTTAATGATCGAGAGGCCCAGGCCTACCCCTTTCCTTTCCGCGCCGGCCAGATGAGAAACCTGCACAAATTTCCCGAATAATCTAGATAAATCCGGTTTGGCAATGCCGATGCCCGTATCCATCACCCCTATCCTGACTTTATCTTCCAGGACCTTTACCTCTATCTTGATCTTACCGCTTTCTTCCGTAAATTTTATCGCATTATTGATCAGGTTCGAAATAACCTGGACTATCCTTTCCGGGTCTATAAAAATATTGATTTCCTCTTTAGGCAAATGATAAATCAGGTCTATATTTTTTTCTGCGGCCAATCTTTTGAAAAAATCCTCCGACTCTTTGATCAGGTCATTGAGATTAACTAAGGCGTAATGCAGCTTAAGCCTTTTGCCTTCGATACGGGATATATCCAGCAATTGATCTATAATATTCTTCAGACGCTCTACATTGTTTGTTGCCTTTACCAGGACTTCTTTTTGTTTATCGTTCAGCGGGCCCACGGCCTCTTGAAAAATAAGCGCAAGTAACTGTTTGATAATTGCCAACGGCGTCCTTAGTTCATGTGAAACAGCGGAGACAAACTCGGACTTGATCTTATTCAGCTCTTCCAGCGCTTCCAGTTTTTTTTCTATGCGTATCCTTTTTTCTTTTAAATGCTCAAACTGCATTCGGTGGGTAATGTCTCTGGTAACGCCCATTATGCCGATCACCCTTCCTCGGGAATCAAAGTGGGGTATCTTGGTAGTGGAAACATAATTATCAACGCCGTCCGGCCGGGTAGCTCTCTCGATTTTATCAATGATGGGCTTACCGGTTCTCATTACCGATAAGTCATCCTTGGCCATCCTTTCCGCCCGTTTCTTGGGGAAGAGGTCGAAATCGGTTTTCCCTACCATCTGTTCCGGCTTAAGGCCTAGGCCCTTGGCATGGGCCTTGTTGACCATCACAAGCCTGCCTTTTTTGTCCTTAAAATAGATCACATCCGGGATATAATCCATCAGATCGCTGAAAAGTTTATATCTGGATGCTATATCTTTACGCTGCATTGCCTCTCCAATAAAAAAACCGGGTTCCTGATCCAAGAACCCAGTTTTTTGTAAAGTTTCCCTCAGGTGTTATTCCACCCTGGTTATTCATATTTATTATCTATAAGATTATTTTTTAAAGGTTATGCCGGCATCGCCTCTTTATTAAGCTTAATTCTATCAAACATTGCTTATAAAAACAAGGAAAAAAGATTTTCCGAAGGAGGCATTGACTAGGCGGTTACTATATGATATTATAATTTTTTAGATAAAGCTAACCGATAAAAAAGGGGGAAAGAATGCTTCAGAAAAATGGTTTTACCCTCATTGAGTTGCTGATGGTAATCGTTATTCTGGGGATTTTGGCAGCGTTAGCTGTGCCTAAATATTTTGACCTTACGGTCTCAGCCAATCAGGCTGCAGAGGCAGGAGTAGTCGGAGGCGTGCGCTCAGGAATTATGACTTATTTCGCGCAAAATAGGGCTTATCCAGCTACTCTGGATTCATCTGCCAACGGCGCTTGCACAAAGGCCAATGCCTGCTTTGGCACGGTTTTACAACAAGGCGGGATCACTTCCCAGTGGACCAGGGCCAGCGCAACTAGTTATACCGGCCCGACCAACACCACCTATACTTATACTCCCGCAAGCGGCAGCTTCCAATAAAATAAGTTGACTACAGTATTTATGCCTATTTGATCTGCTTCTCCGCGAGCTCTCCGATGAACGGCAGCTTGAATTGTTCGCCTTGATAGGCTTTGATCATCAGCAGGATCCAGAGTATAACATCCACAACCCATATCAGAGACCCGATCATCAAACCAATGACCGGTATAACACCTGTTAGGAATCCCAGGATAAAAAGCCCGCCGAAGGTAATTATTGACTGCATGGCGTGAAAACGCACAAACTTATTTTCCTTTTCGATCAAAAAGAAGATGATCCCGGTAATAAAACCCACCAGATAACACAAAAGCCCGGCCACATTCGGCTGTATCCCGGTAGAAGTCTTGCCTAAATCCTTTCCTTCCATATCCTGCTCCTTTCTATTTCTAGTTACTGCATAATTGCTCACGCGTAAGATCGCGCAAGCGGCTATAATCGGCAGAGATGTATCTAGTGGTATCGATCGGGGGTAGAACTTTGATCAGGCAAGAAATTTTAGTCGTAAAACGCCAGCTGCCTTTTGGGATAGCATCCCTGGTCCCCTGGATAAGGATCGGCAAGATCGGGACTTTCTCTTTTATGGCTAACTTAAACGCTCCGTTCTGGAATTCTCCTAACGACAGATCATTGCTTCTTGTGCCTTCGGGGAAAAATACTACTGAAACGCCGCTGCGCAGCCATTCGGCAGCTTCTCTGTAGACCTTCTTTATGCTGGAAAATTCCCCCCGCCTTAAGCGGATGTGTTTAGCCAGCCGCATATTCCATCCCAGGATCGGGATCTTAAAAAGACTCTCTTTAGCGATCCACTTAAACTGCATCCGCGTTTTATACATTAATATAATATCCGCCAGGCTCTGGTGATTCGATACGACGACATACGCCTTGCTATGGTCAATATTATCCAGCCCCTCGACCTTGACATCCCAGTAGGGGTTTAGCGCGGTAACTGCGTCAGTCCACCAAAAACACTGGGCGTGTGCAATTTTTCGCTTCCTGTCGAAAGGAAAAAGCAGTATTGAAACAAGCGCCATGATAAAAAATAATAATATCGTAAGGGAGATTCCCACAAACCAGATGACCACCGATTGTGCGGCTTGTTTCATGCTCTATCTGTAGAATTTCTTATTCTCGTTCCTTGCGCGGTGAAATTTATTCTGACCTCTATTTTGATACCTCTTCGGCTTCGCCTGGGAAGAAGCATCCCCGGATTCAATAAATTTCTCTTGAGAGATATCGGGATGTTTCGATAGGGGAAGTGTCGAGCGGATAAGCTTTTCTATATCACGAACATCGCGACTCTGTTCAGGCGTAGCAAATGAAACTGCATGCCCGTGGTGGCCTGCCCTGGCTGTCCGGCCGATGCGATGCACATAATTTCCCGCGTCTTCCGGAAGGTCATAATTAATTACCAGTTCTATGCCGATCACATCAATGCCCCTGGCGGCAATATCGGTAGCAACAAGCACCTTATACCTGCCGGATTTAAAACCGTCTAGGGCTTCCCGGCGCTGATTCAAGGAACGGTTAGAATGAATTTCCGCGGCGCTATAACCCATATCCTTGATCGAACGGGTGATCTTTCTGGCGTTATGTTTAGTACGGGAAAATAAAAGCACCGCGCCTTTATATTGCGCAAGCAGCTTGCTCAAAAGCCGCGGCTTTGCTTCTCTTTTTACGATAAATAATTCCTGGGTGATATTATCCGCGGTTGTCCCGGAAGGAACGATCTCTACGGACACGGGAAGCTTCATATGCTTGGCGGCTATCACCATGATCTCTTTTGGGATGGTTGCGGAAAAAAGCATGGTTTGCCGCGCTGCGGGGAGGAAACGCAAGATCTTATCGATCTGTGGAGCAAACCCCATATCCAGCATGCGGTCTGCCTCATCAAGCACAAGCATCACTACCTGCTCGGGGAGAAAATTCCATTGCCCCATATGGTCGATGAGCCTGCCGGGGGTCGCGATCACTATCCGGGGATTCTTGCGCAATGCCGTGATCTGATCCTGTATCGGTGCTCCTCCAATAAGGCAGGCGGTCTTCATTGCGAAAGCATCGGCTATCCCCTGGAAGGCCTCGTCAATCTGGATCGCCAATTCACGGGTAGGCGCAAGCACCAAACCCACGCCTTTTTTTTGCGCCAAGAGCTGCACCATAGGTATGGCAAATGAGTGCGTCTTGCCGGTGCCGGTCTGCGCAATTCCGATAATATCCTTGCCCTGGATCGCCAGGGGGATCGCCTTTTCCTGTATCGGCGTCGGCACTTTAAACTTTATACGCTCTAAAATATCCAGGATCTTCGGAGCAATGCCCAGGCCGTAAAAACTGCTTGCGCCATGCCTATTCTCTACGGGCTCAACTTTATTAAACGCTTTTGGGTTCATCATATCCTGTGAACTTTCTTCTTATACCCCTGGATGTCCTGGCTAAGATGGACATGGCAATATGTTTCATGATTATATATGCTGAGCATATGCTTGCAGTGAGGAAAATTGCACTTTCTGCCTTTAAGCGAAGTCTTAACTTTTTTCATTATCTGTTTACCTATCCTTCTGGTTTCTGTTGCTCTCTGAACAAAAAAACCGTAAAAGGCTAGTACTCTCCCTTACGGATTAAGATTTATCTAATCTTTAGTGCCCTTTATTTAATTCTATTATACTCCTTTAATAGAAATAGTCAAAACAAAATTAACGGGGAGGTATCGGTAAGATGTCTTCGTAAATATCAAAGATACATTCCTGTTCCATATGCAGGAAGTGCCCTGCGCCCTTTACAACCCTGACCTCGGAATTGGGGATCTGGGAAGAAAGGAACTTAACATCTTCCAGGTCTATGATCGTATCGTTCTCCCCATAAATCAAAAATGTCTTTACTTTAATGCTGGGAAGGTTTATAAGATCACCTAATTTTTTTGTCGATACCACAAATAAACCATGCTCGTAAAACGCGCGCAAGTTTTCTTCACTCATAGAATGGAATTGGCTGACGATCTTGTTTTTAACATTTTCCGGCAGGTTCTGGCCAAAACTTTCGATCAAGATGTCCGCCATTTTCTGCCTGTTCTGCGGGTCTATCTGAAAACCTTTTTGGATAGTCTTTACCATTGCGTCATTGGCTTTTGTCCCAAGGCTGGCTAAACATAGCTGCTTTACTTCATTATGATACTGGGAGGCAAAAGCCATGGCGATGATGCCTCCCCATGAAGCAGAGCATATTGTAACATTCTTATTTATACCCGTAGCTTTCATCACCTCACGCAAGATCTCTACCTGCTCATCCAATGTAACGAAGATCGGCCCGGAAGTAACCTTGCCTTTGCCCTGATTGGGGAAATCAAAAAGCACTACCCGATAGTGCGGGGCATAGCGCATGACAAGAGTATGCCACATCGCCATAGACTGCTGCACTCCATTAAGACAGATGATATGCGGCCCGTCATGCTCATAAATCCGGTAAGGAATAACAAATCTGCCCGATTCGATCGTTCCCTTTACGATCGCCGAACCATGGCGCATATATTTAGTAGAATTAGCTAATTTAGACATTATTTTTTAAAGTTTTAAGATAGGCCTTCCTGTCCTGGACCGCCTTTTTAACTCTCATGCCCACAGCGAACCCGCCTAAACCTTCGGACTCTGCTTTATGGGCCGCGCCGGATGCGATCCGCGCCGCTTCTAAAGTATTATCTCCGTTTGCCACCAGCTCTGCCACGGCAGCTACGGCATTCTTTAATGCCCTCAGCCTTACCCCCTCTTTCCAGAGATCCAATAAAACAGTTTTTATATCGGTTATTGATGCTGCGGAGGAGATCATTCTTTTTACCGAATTCTCTGTGACCCTGATAAATTCATCGGACACGCCTTGTTTTTTCAGTTCCGAATTTAATTGTTCAAATCTATTGTCGATTGTTTTACAATATCCCGGGAAGACGACAAATAAAACAAATATAATGAAGATAATAACTACGGGGAAAGCATCTTTTCTTTGCACAGGTGACCTTTTGCCTTTTGCAATCTTTCAGGAAACTTATCTTTTTTAAACTGCGAAGTCCATTTCTTCATAATCATCCATCCGCCAAAACGGATCAGGTCATTGCGCCATGGCCGGTACCATTTTCTCCATCCCGATTCAATATTATGCAAAAAGAAAATTAAAGCGGGAAAAGAAAATATATTTAACATTATCATAAATACATATTTGAATTGGTAAAATCTACCCATGATCTTCCTGCTGGAAAGCTGCATTTCTTCGGCAGTCATCGGCGCGTCAGGTTCGAAAAGAGGGAAGTTTCCGTCATAATATTCCCAGCCGACATCCTGGAGCGGATAGATCCTGTTTTGCCTGTTGAGCCTGTGCCTTAATTCTGTACCGGCAAGCGGGCCCGGCAACAAAATTTGTATTGTGTCAATTTTAGCTTTCCTGATAAAACTCTTGAAACGCTTTATGCGCTCTGCTGCCGGCATTTTAAAATCCACGCCTTCTTTTAATGGGTAGCCAAAGATAAACATTCCGTGCACTAAAAATCCAAATTTATGATACACCTTTGTCATGGCTAACATGTCTTCAGGCATTAAATGCTTATTCATCGCCTTTAGCTCTTCTTCAATCGGCGACTCAAAGCCAATGGCTACCGTATTAATGCCCGCCTGGCGCATCGCAGAAAGAAGTTGGGGGTCTTTGGCTTTATCCAGCCTTATCTGAACGGTCACATCC
>CAIRWO010000147.1 GCA_903882345.1 Candidatus Omnitrophota bacterium
CCATGGCGCCGGCTTCGTCAATAACAAGGTTAAGCGAGTAGGAAATATTATCCTGGGTAACAACATATATGTGGGAGTCAAGCATCTCACGCGCCAGAAGAAACATCCTCTTCCCCAATGTCTCGATCTGGAGCGACTCGCTTGATATGCTCTTTGTGACATTCGCTATATTTTCCGGAAACTCCGCCTCTGTAAGCGCGCCTACCTTTAATCTTACGGGGATAATATTATGGCTCGTGTGATCTGCCGAGTTTTGCGCATAAGCTTCTTCCATAAAAAACATTCCAAAAACGGCCAGCATGATAAAAGAGAGTTTATATATCATAATTTCGGTTCTACCTCCTCCTGTTTTACGCCTTCGATTGTTAGCCCGTAGGGGTTAGCCTCAAGCGGCGCTATCCTTTTTAAAGTAATCGTGTAACGTAAAATCCTGTCGTCAAGCCTTTCTTTTCCCATGTAGAGGGACTTTTCACCTGTCATCGTTACCTTATAATATGTGCCTTCTTCCAAAACCTCAGGCTCTTTACTCAAAGAGAATAAAGACGAGATATTGTCCCGGGTAACACGCGATATTTCATCCTCAAGCGAGGCCTTTGTCCTTGAGAGAAGTTCCGGCGCCATATAACGCATCGCTCTTTCATAGGTATCCTTTACTGTAAAAGGCGTGAAGTTATTGCGGTCTAAGAGCCAGTTTGATGCGAAGCCGGTTATCACTGATTTATCGATACGATTCGGGTAAGAGATACCGGCTTGGGTTACACCGGGGATATAGTAGATAGCCTGGGGCTTTGTAGCTACCTTAAATAGTACGACCAAAAGCACTATCAGGAAGGCGATGACCGCATAAAGGGTAATGCTTAAGAAAGCTGATACTTCTTCGGCGCGAGCCCATCTTTCGACAAAGCCGCAGCGTCTTACTTTTAAGTTATTCTTCTCATCCATATATACCTACCTTATTACCGACCACACAAGCGATCCTACCCAGCCAAGAACGGTCCAGCCAAGAAGGAGATTCAGTAAGAATATCGCAACCTTATTTTTATGATCTCTTGAAAACGCTATAAAAGACGGTAAAAAATAGACCGCAAATATTGAGGTAATTGCAATCAGATCTAAGCACGAGAAATCCTGCATGCGCATCTTGTCTACACCTCCTCTCTAAAAATCGAATATCTTGATACTTTTGAAGGCGGATCAATCAGGCCTTTAATCTTTACGCCATGGCTATAAAGCAGGTGCACGATATACCCCTGAGGCTTACCTTTCTTAAGAACCTTTAAAAATATCCATCCTCCGAAAAATATAAGCCCTGCGTAAAACGTATCGGAAAATAACATTACGCCTCCGCTAACTAAAGCTAGTATCCCAACGTCCTCAGGCTCGAGTCCGAAGAAAAGTAGCGGCTTATCTATGGTACGGGGGCATTTTTTCATTATTGTTTGAAGAGTCCTTGTAAAATATTCGGTATGAACATGAGAATCATGAATCCGAAACCACATGCTATCGCGACACCCTGCTTCCCGTTTAAAAGGGCAACCAC
>CAIRWO010000148.1 GCA_903882345.1 Candidatus Omnitrophota bacterium
ATCCGTTTCTTAAAATCGTTCATTTTCTCCGCAGCCGGTATATGGTTCTTATAAGGGTCTTTAATCCATTTTTGGTAAATCGCTCCGTACTTTTTCATGATTTGCTGATGGCGTAAACCTTCAAGCACGCCGAAATTGATTTCCCGAAGGCCATGCAGCCTGGTAAATTTTGCTCCGCCAAAAATAATCCGGCAGGTCTGCAACGCGCGTTTTTTGTCGCTGCAATATATCTTATCAACGGCTATGCCTTTGAATATAGGCTTGAGTTTCTTCGCCTGGTTTCTGCCTTCCCGGCTTAAATTTATATCAATGCGGCCGCAGTAACGCCTTTCCTTATTCCAGCGGGTTATGCCGTGCCGGATCAAAATCAATTTTGTCGCCATTATTTCACTCCTGAGACCAAAACCACGTAAGGCTTGGAATTGATCGGATTATTATTCACCACGACCACGGTCTTATAGACCGCTTCGATGTTTTGATAAGTCAGCACCTCAAAAGGCGTGCCTTCTTTAAAAATCTTTCCTTCATTAAGCAAAACGATGCGGTTACAATATTCGCTGGCAAGGTTTAAATCGTGTAACACCATAATGATCGTGAGGTTCTTTTCGCGGTTCAGCCTCTTTAATAAATCCAGTATCTGGATCTGATGGCCAATATCCAGATGCGACGTCGGCTCATCAAGGAATAAAATCAGCGGTTCCTGGGCAAGCGCCTTTGCGATAATCACGCGCTGCCGTTCGCCGGCGCTGAGCTCGTCAATCTGCTTTTGCCTTAAATGCAGGGTATCGGTAAGCTCAAGGGCATTTTCCGCGATGGAGAGATCTTGCCTGGTTTCCTGCTGCATCCTTTTAAGGTAAGGGATCCTGCCCATCAGCGCCATCTCAAGCACGGTGAAAGAAAAATTAACCGCCGGGTCCTGAGAAACAAAGGCGGCCTTGCGGCAAAATTCCTTCAAGCCGATTTTTAATATGTCTTTTCCTTCCAGCAAAACATTGCCTTTTTGCGGGGTCAATGCCCGGCTCATCAGCCGTAACAAAGTAGACTTACCCGAGCCATTTGGCCCGATAACCCCGATAAAGTCGGATTCGTTTATCTCAAAGGAAATATCCTTTATTACCGTTTCTTTGTAATAACCGCCGTAAAGGCCGCTTACTTTTAACAGGGCACTCATATTTTTTGCCTTTGCTTCAATAAAATAATGAACGCCGGAGCCCCGATTAAGGCCGTAATCACTCCGATGGGAATCTCTAAAGGAGGAAACAGCGTTCTTGATACAACATCACAAATGATCATAAATGCCGCGCCGGCAATACAAGAGGCAGGGATTAATGCCTTGTGGTTCGGCCCGACTACGAAACGCATTATGTGGGGGATGATCAAACCGACAAACCCGATTGCCCCTGAAATACAGACGATACTGGCGGTAATCATCGAGGTGATTACAAATAAAAGCTTTTTTATGGTTTCCGCATTTATGCCCAGGTGCAGCGCTTCCTCTTCCCCTATGCTTATGGCATTTAAATCCTGCGCGAGGACAAAGATTGCGATGATGCCTAAAATCACTGCTGCGCTGACCATAAAAATAAGTTTTAAGTCATACACCTGCAGGCTGCCCCAAAGCCACCAGGCCAGGCCATGCAGCGCTTCATTACTGGATATGGTGATCAGGAATATAACTATCCCGGATAAGGCAATAGAGACGATCACGCCGGATAAAATAAGCGACTGTATGGGGATCTTATTTCCCTGCCGGGAGATCGCGTATACCGCGATAATACTTAAAATAGCGCCGCTAAATGCGGCAAAAGGAAGATAAATACCGGATACACCCAAAATTATCGCCATGACCGCGCCTAACCCCGCACCGCTGGAAGTACCTAATAAATACGGCTCTGCCAGAGGATTCCTTAAAATCGCCTGCAGCGCTATCCCGG
>CAIRWO010000149.1 GCA_903882345.1 Candidatus Omnitrophota bacterium
GGATATGTTTATAGCTCTGCTATGCATTTCCCTTGCGGGCATCGTCCTTGGTTTTTTACTGCGAAATTTTCCCCGGGCAGAAATTTACATGGGCAATTGCGGTAGCCATTTCCTCGGGTTCGTCTTAGCCGTAATTGCGATCGCGGTAAGCTATGCGCCCGCAGAGCACAAGGTTGCCTTGTTCAGCCCGTTATTGATCATGGGCCTGCCTATTTTTGATACCTCATTTGTGACCTTGATGAGGATCGCCAAGGGCAGATCCGCGCTGATGAAAAGCAATGATCATCTGGCGCTGAGGTTTTTAAAAGCGGGGTACTCCAAAAAGAGGACTTTATTCTACATCTTAGCCCTGTGCGTATTTTTTGCCTCTTGCGGCATATTGCTGGTCCGCGTTTCTAACTTTACGGGGCTTATGCTTATCGGTATCGTAACCGTTATGTGCGTAGCGTTAACGATAATAATGAGCAGGGTGCGTATTGATGACAGTTAATATTTTCCTTGACTTAGGTTTCGAAAGTAATATAATACAGCCAACAGATGTATAATTCCTTCCCGGCCACCTTCAAAAACATTACTGTAAGAGTTATTGTCTCTGCGCTATTCATTTGGGGATTGATTTTGCCGTTTCCTGCTAAAACCGCCAGCGCCGCCGGCGGGGCGTTGGGAAAACTCGACGCAAAAAAAAGCTTATTTTCCGGTATCTATTCTGATGAGGAAAACGTGTCTACCGCCTTACAGAGAGAAGCCAGAGACTACCGGCAGCAAGGCGTAGAATACCAGAGGATAGACGATCTTGATACGGCGATGGTTTGCTATCAAAAGGCGATAGAGTTAGACCCCAGCTATACCGTTGCCTATAATGACTTAGGGATTATTTATGAAGCAAAAGGCACGCCTGACCGCGCGGAAGAGAGTTATTTAAAGGCGGTTAAGATAAACCCCAACTATTTGAGTTCTTATTCAAACCTGGCGTTACTCTATGAAAGCAAGCGCGACCTGCTGAAGGCCGCCGAGTATTGGCAAAAGCGGGTGGAACTCGGGCCTGTCAATGATCCCTGGACAGAAAAGGCCAAGACAAGATTGAACGATATACGGCTTGTGCTTGAGGATAAACCAGTAAACCCGGGAGAAGATAACGTACTTAGCTTAATGAATGATGTGTTGGTTCAGAAGGCATCCCGCAATGAAGATAAAACGCTTGCCGGAAAGCGCCCTGATAAGGCAAAAACGAGTTATAAAAAAGGAGACAACGTAGAGGCATATAATGTCAGGTCACCGGACCTTGCCAATCAAGGGGTTGACGAACTTCTGGACAAGGTTCAGATGAGGATGTTGTCAAGATAAAAAGATTCTACAAAATTTTCCTACCAATTGATTCCCGTGCGTTTTAATCAATGGATGAAAAACGGTTATATTTAATTGATGCTACTGCTTTTTGCTACAGGGCGTTTTATGCCTTAAAAGGGCTTTCTACGTCTTTTGGCCAGCCGACAAACGCGATCTACGGCTTTCTTAATATGCTGAATAAGATCATAAAAGAAAAGAAACCCTATTATCTTGCAGCCTGTTTTGATGTTTCCCGGGATACCTTCCGGTTAAAGAAATTTACTGAATACAAGATCCAGCGGCCCCCGATGCCCGACGGACTAACTAGTCAGATCCCCTTGATCAAAAAACTGATTTCTGCTTACGGTATAAGCATACTGGAGAAAGAAGGTTTTGAGGCAGATGATGTCATCGCCACAATGTCCGCAAAGGCAAAAGAGGCCGGCGTAGCCGTGACTATCGTCAGTTCCGATAAAGACGTTTTGCAACTGGTTGATGAAAACACGGTAGTTTTTAATCCTTATAAGGAAAAAGGCGTTATCCTTGATGTTAAAGGCGTAGAGGAATTTTTCGGCGTCGGCCCCGGCCAGGTAAGCGACGTTATTGCGCTGATGGGTGACAGTGTTGATAATATACCGGGCTGCCGCGGCATCGGTGAAAAAACGGCAGTAGAATTGATCAAGGACTTTGGCAGCGTAGAAAACCTGCTTAGTAATGCCGACCGGATAAAGCAGGCAAAGGTAAAAGAGGCAATAAACTCCTCTGTCGATATTATTAAGCTGAGCAAAGAACTGGCGCTGCTTGATAGCAAGGTTGATATAGGCTTTGACTTGGAAGGTCTCAAACCCAAGCAAGCCGATAGCAAAGAATTGTTCCGGCTTTTTAAGTATCTTGAGTTTAAGAAGCTGCTCAAAGACTTGCCGGTCCTGGATGATACGCCGGAGCAAGAAGCAGAAATTGTCTGTCTGGAGGATAATGATTTGAAAGGCAAGTTGAGCGTAGGCGATGAGTTGTTTTTGTTTGGAGATTCCTGCGAAACCCTGGTTTTTTTTGCTAACGGTATTTTCTTTCGTCTTAAGTCCTTTGGTAAGAATGCCTCCGGTATTTTTTCGGACACTTGCATTAAAAAGATAGGCCACGATCTTAAGAAGATAAGGGTAGCGTTGGCTGGCCAGGGGATCACGTTAGGCGGAATGCATTTTGACACAATGGTCGCCGGATACCTTGTTAATCCCTCAGGCGCAGGATTTTCCCTTGCCGATTTGGCGCTGGAATATTTGGACAGCCCCCCGCCGCTAGAGGCCCTTAACAACAGTAAGGGACTTAGCCTGCTATTACGGCTCAGGCCTGCGTTTGAAAAGATGCTTTCCGAGAGATCATTGACAAAACTTTTTTACGATACTGAAATGCCGCTGGTAGAAGTCTTGGCACGGATGGAGTTGAACGGGATCAAAGTCGATTTAAACATATTGCAGCGTCTCTCCAAGGACCTGGAGAAGAGGCTGATCTATTTGATCGATGAAATATACTCGGCCAGCGGAACGCAATTCAACATAAATTCACCAAAACAGTTGAGCCAGGTCTTATTTGAAAAACTGAAATTACCGGTAGTCAAAAGGAGTAAGACCGGACCCTCAACTGACGAAGAGGTGCTTAAAAAATTGGCACCGTCGCACCCTTTGCCCGCTCTTTTATTAGAATATCGTCAATTAATGAAACTTAAAACCACGTATGTGGACACGCTGCCGGAATTGGTAGATCCCAAAACGGGCAGGATCCATACCTCTTTTAATCAGACGGCAACCGAAACGGGCAGGCTTAGTTCCAGTAACCCCAATTTACAGAATTTACCTATCAAGACAGAGATAGGCAGCAGGATCAGACAGGCGATCGTGGCTTCAGGGGACGGCTACCATATCCTTGCCTGCGATTATTCACAGATAGAATTAAGGATACTGGCGCATATATCCGCAGATGAGAATTTGATCAGGGCGTTTAAAAACAACCAGGACATTCATAAGGCTACGGCGGCATTGATCTATGGGCTGGAAGAGAAAGACGTAACTGACCAGATGAGAGAGACCGCAAAAAGAGTGAATTTTGGGATTGTTTACGGACTTACATCTTATGGGCTTTCCAAGGATCTGAACATACCGCTAGATGAAGCAGGGGCTTTCATTGACGCGTATTTTATCCGTTATCCGAAGGTCAGGGGTTACATGGAGGATCAGATCCAAAAGGCGGAAAAGGACGGCTTTGTTACGACGATCCTGGGCCGGCGCAGGTATATCCCTGAAATCAACAACAAGAATCAGGGGATCCGGCAGTTTGCCCAGCGTAAGGCGATCAATACTCCTATCCAGGGCTCGGCCAGCGATCTGATAAAATTGGCGATGATTGAAATACACAACCAGATAAATGCGAAGCAACTTGATTCCAAAATGGTGCTCCAGGTCCACGATGAGCTGGTATTTGATGTACCGGAAAAAGAGCAAGATGATTTTGCAGCAATGGTAAAAGAGCGGATGGAAAATGTCCTGCAGCTTAACGTGCCCATACGGGTGAGCGTTAAGCAGGGCAGAAACTGGCTGGAAGCGGAGGAAGCCAAATGAAGATAGCTATTTGCGCATCAGAAGTAGTGCCCTTTGCCAAGACCGGAGGCCTGGCAGATGTAACCGGCGCCCTGCCGTTTACCTTGGAAGCGCTTGGCCACGAAGTGATCATTATCATGCCCGGCTATAAACAGATCCCTGATAAAAAATCCGTGATCGGTAAAAATATCCGGGTTTATTTTATCGAAAACGATGCCTATTTCGGCCGCGACGGCCTTTACGGAGATAAAAAAGGCGATTATAAAGATAACCTAAAAAGATTTTCTTATTATTGTAAAGAAAGCCTCAAACTGCTGAAAGAAATCGGCTTTACCCCCGATATTATACATTGCCATGACTGGCAATCGGCGCTGATCCCGGTTTATATGAAAACAATATATGCCAACGATCCTTTTTATCGCGGAGTAAAAACAGTATTCACCATACATAATCTGGGTTATCAGGGATTATTTCCCAAGGAGGAATTTCCCGAGTTGGGGCTTGATTGGAAATATTTTGACGTAGATACGCTGGAATTTTTTGGCAGGGTCAATCTTTTGAAAGGCGGGATTGTCTTTTCAGACCTGATCAATACCGTGAGCCCGACTTATAGTAAAGAGATACAAACCAAGGAACTTGGTTTTGGCCTGGAGGGTGTCCTTACTAAGAGGCGTAACCGGCTTTTTGGGGTCTTAAACGGCATTGACTATTCGATCTGGAATCCGGCAACCGATAAGATCATCCCTGCTGGTTATTCTTTATCGGACATGAACGGTAAAATGGAAGACAAAAAACAGCTGCAGCAGCTTTGCGGACTGCCTTTAAATAAAGATATTCCATTGCTGGGGATCGTTTCTCGCCTGGCTGAAGCAAAAGGGTTTGATCTGTTAGCGCAGATAATGGATACACTCTGCAAGATGGATCTGCAGATCGTAATATTAGGTACAGGCGATTTAAAATATCATAAACTTTTGTCTGATGTCGCAAAAAAATATTCCCGGGTTATGTCTTTGCAGCTTAAATTCGACGATGCGCTGGCGCATAAAATATACGCGGGCGCGGATATTTTTCTTATGCCTTCCAGTTACGAACCCTGCGGCCTTGGGCAGTTGATAAGTTTAAGATACGCCACGATACCTGTCGTGTTTAAGACGGGGGGACTGGCCGATACGGTAAACGCTAGCCACGGTTTTGTTTTTAAGCGCTACAAAAAAGAAGATTTAATGCATTCGTTAAAAAGTGCGCTGAAGGCATTCAGCGATAAGGATAAATGGAACAAATTAATGGTTAACGCGATGAAGTGCGATTTTTCCTGGGAAGAATCGGCAAGGGAATATGTCCGTTTGTATGAAGAAGCAGGTAAGCCTGAATAAAAAGATAGTGCTGGGTATAACCGGCGGGTTCGGCACCGGCAAGAGCACAGTAGCCGGATATTTCCGGCGTTTTGGCGCCAAGGTAGTTGACGCGGATAAGATCGTCCATGACCTGATTAAGCCCGGCTCAAGTGTATACAAAAAGATCATTACCGGCTTTGGCAGGGAAATGCTTAAAAAGGACAGAAGCATTGACCGGGCCAGGTTAGCGCGGTTGGTATTCAGCGATCGCAGGCTCCTGGACAAATTAAACAGGATTATCCATCCGCAAGTCATAAAGATAATGAAGAAAGAGATCGCTTCAGCCCGGGGAAAAATCGTCGTCCTGGACGTGCCTTTGCTTTTTGAGGCGGGGCTTAAGCGGCTGGCGGATAAAGTAGTTGTTGTAACGGCAAGCAGGGAAATTCAGCTTCGGCGTATTTTTAAAAAAACCTCTCTTCTTGAAAAGGATATTTTAATGCGGATAAAGGCGCAGCTGCCTCTATCCACTAAGGTCCGCAGGGCGGATTTTGTAATAGATAATAATAGAACGCAAAACTGGACAAAAAAACAAGTTGTGAATTTAAGGAGGATGTTGTGGAAAAATTAGACATTGGAAAACTTAAACAAATGAAAATTACCGAGCTCAACAAGCTGGCAAAAGAATTGAATGTCAACGGCATGAGCGGGCTTAAGAAGCAGGACCTGATATTTAAGATCTTGCAGGGGCAGGCAGAAAAAGAAGGGCTGATGTTCGGGGAAGGGATATTGGAGATCCTTCCGGAAGGGTTCGGTTTTTTAAGGAGCCCGAACTACAATTATCTGCCTTGTCCGGATGACATATACATTTCTCCGTCGCAGATCAGGAAATTCGACCTGCGCACGGGAGACACGGTGAGCGGTGAAATCCGTCCGCCTAAAGAGGGAGAAAAATATTTTGCCCTGCTTAAGGTGCAGGCGGTGAATTTTGAAAATCCCGAAGATGTAAAAGAGAAAATACTCTTTGATAATCTTACGCCGGTTTATCCGCGGGAACACTTTGTCCTAGAGACTAACCCTAAAGAGGTATCGATGCGCATAATGGACCTTTTAGCGCCTATCGGTAAGGGCCAGCGCGGCCTGATCGTCGCCCAGCCCTACAGCGGTAAAACCGTGCTGCTGCAGAAGATCGCCAACGCCATCACCACCAATCAACCCGACACGATACTGATCGTGCTCTTGATCGATGAGCGGCCGGAGGAAGTCACGGATATGCAGCGTAACGTAAAAGGCGAAGTAATATCCTCTACCTTTGACGAGCCGCCGGAAAGGCACGTCCAGGTTGCGGAAATCGTCCTTGAGAAGGCTAAGCGGCTTGTCGAGCATAAGAGGGACGTCGTAGTACTTCTGGATAGCATCACGCGCCTGGCGCGCGCCTATAACTCCGTTGTGCCGCACAGCGGCAAGGTATTATCCGGAGGCATAGATTCCAACGCCCTGCAGAAACCCAAACGCTTTTTCGGAGCGGCACGCGCGATCGAAGAAGGCGGCAGCTTGACGATTATTGCCACCGCACTCGTAGATACGGGAAGCCGGATGGACGAAGTAATTTTTGAAGAGTTTAAGGGCACAGGTAACATGGAACTGCAGCTGGACAGGAATCTCTTCCAGCGCAGGATCTATCCGGCCATCGACATAAAACGTTCCAATACCCGTCATGAAGAATTGCTGCTTAAGCCGGACATTCTTCAGAAGGCCTGGATTTTGCGCAAGGTGCTTAATGAACTAAGTAACGTTGAGGCAATGGAGCTTTTGATCGAGAAACTGGCTAAGACAAAGAACAACGAGGAGTTTTTAGGGAGCATGAACCAATAGAGACACCCGAACCTATAGGATGGTTCGGTGTGCGTTTACTACGCAAGGAGGTTTCAAATGAAAGACAAGATTCATCCCAAGTATCAGGACTGTGTGATTGTTTGCGCATGCGGCAATACCATACATACCCGTTCGACAAAACCGAATATCCGGGTTGAGGTGTGCTCTAAATGCCATCCTTTTTTCAGCGGTAAGCAAAAGTTCGTTGATTCCGCCGGTAGGGTAGATAAATTTATCAAGAAATACGCAAAGAAATAATTATTATCAGTTAATCAGTATATGGTGAATGGCTATGATTGAACAATTAGTAAAGCTGGAAAAGCGCTACGAGGAACTTGAACAGCTTTTAGGCAAACAGGAAGTTGTCGCAGACCAAGAGACATGCAACCGCTATGCCAAGGAGCTGTCGGATCTTAGTGAACCGGTAATGCTTTTCAGGCAGTACAAGAATCTTTCCAAGCAGGCCGATGACCTGGAGCATGTTTTTAAAGAAAAACACGACAAGGAATTTTTAGAGCTTGCGGTAGCGGAAGTAGCAAGCCTGAAAATTCAGAAGTCGGGACTGGAAGAGAAACTAAAAGTTCTGCTTGCCGGTGAAGACAAGGATATGGGTATCGACTTAATCGTAGAGATACGTCAAGGTACCGGCGGAGGCGAGGCAGCGTTGTTTGCCGCTGATCTTTACCGCATGTATTCGCAGTATGCAGCGGCTAAAGGTTGGCAAATCGAATTGATGTCGGGCAGCCCTACGGAATTAGGGGGGTTTAAAGAAGTCGTTTTTAGCGTAAAAGGAAAAGACGCCTATAAGCGGCTTAAGTTTGAAAGCGGCGTGCACCGCGTCCAGCGCGTACCCGAGACCGAGGCGCAGGGCAGGATCCATACTTCGACGGCTACCGTGGCAGTGCTTGCCGAACCCAAGGAGGTGGATCTGGTTGTTGAACAGAAAGACCTGCGTATCGATACATACCGTTCTTCCGGGCCGGGAGGCCAGCACATGCAGAAGACCGATTCTGCGGTGCGCATTACGCACATACCTACCGGCCTTGTAGTTGCCTGTCAGGATGAGCGCTCCCAGCTAAAAAACAAGACTAAGGCAATGCGTATTCTCGGGGCGCGGCTCCTCGATATAAGGCGAGAGGCGGAGATAAGAAAGGCTTCGCAGGAGAGAAAATCCCAGATCGGCTCAGGCGACAGAAGCGAAAAGATACGTACTTATAATTTTCCCGACCGCAGGGTTACCGACCACCGGATAAACTTTACCTCGCACAGGCTGGAGGCGATCCTTGACGGAGATCTGGACGAATTATCGGATGCCTTAATCAAGGCAGCCGAGGAGAAAAAGCATGAATGAGGCAGAGCTGCTTTTCAGCAGTGTTCTAAATTGCAACCGGATGTCTTTGTATCTGGATAGACAGAGGCTCCTGACAAATGATGAATCTGAGGCTATTGCCCTAGCTTTGAAGAGAAGGATTGCCGGAGAGCCGCTTGAGTACATATTGGCTAGCACAGAATTTATGGGCCTTGAGTTTAAGCTAAGCCCGGATGTGCTTATCCCGCGGCCGGAAACGGAGATACTCGTTGAGACGGTGATTAGGCAAGCCAGGGCAGCTGATAATGCAAAAATCCTTGATTTAGGCACGGGCTCAGGATGTATTGCCGTATCTCTGGCGAAGTTCATTTCGGACTCAAAGATTACGGCAACCGATATCTCGGTTAAGGCGCTGGAGATTGCCGCGGCTAATGCGGGGTTTCACAACGTTAAGATAAATTTTCTCTGTAGTGATTTATTTACAAGTCTTTCTTTGTCGCAATATAAATATGATATTATCGTATCAAATCCTCCATATATAGTAACTGAGGAAATCTGGCAACTGCAGCCGGAATTGCAATACGAACCGCTGGTTGCCTTAGACGCAGGTCCTGACGGTTTGGAGTTTTATCGCCGCATCATTGATAAGGCGCCGGATCATCTGGAGAAGGGCGGGTTTCTGGTTATGGAGATGGGGTTTGGCCAGCGCAAAGCAGTAGAAAATATTTTTAAAAAATCAAAAAAATTTGAGATAATAGAAATAGTCGCGGATTATAACGGTATAGACAGGGTGATCGTAGCGAGGAGACAGACAGGTGGATAAATTAGTCATCGAAGGGGGAAAGAGTTTAAGGGGAGAGGTTACGGTCTCTGGAGCAAAAAATGCCGTGCTTCCCATACTGGCAGCCACGCTTTTGACCGAAGAGCCTTGTGTGATCAAAGGCGTGCCCAATTTACGCGATACGAATACGATGTTAAAAATTTTGCGTTCCTTAGGTAAAAACGCGGAGTTTGACAAGGGCACGGTAAGAGTCACGCAGGCAAAAGAAACGAATTTTGTTGCCGATTACAAACTGGTTTCTACGATGCGCGCATCGTTTTGCGTGCTCGGGCCGCTTCTGGGTAAGCTTAAGAAAGCAAAGGTTTCCCTGCCCGGAGGCTGTGTAATCGGCGTCCGCCCGGTTGACCTGCATCTTAAGGGGTTCAAGGCATTGGGCACAGAGATAACTATCGAAGGCGGCTATGTTAACGCTGTGGCAAAAAACCTCAAAGGAAATAGAATGTATCTTGGCGGGGCATATGGCTCGTCCGTGCTTGCTACGGATAACGTAATGATGGCGGCAGTTTTAGCAAAAGGTAAGACGATTATTGAATCCGCAGCCTGCGAGCCGGAAGTGGTGGACTTGGCAGAATTTCTCATCAAGATGGGGGCAAAGATCAAAGGCTACGGCACGCCGATCATAGAAATCGAAGGAGTAAAATATCTCCACGGAGCAGAACACAGGATAATACCCGACAGGATAGAGGCAGGCACGTTTATCATTGCCGCTCTGATTACGCGCGGCGACATTACCATAAAAAATGTGATGTTCCAGCATCTGGGCGCTTTAATCGATAAGCTTGAAGAAGCCGGCGCGCATATCTCCAGGACCGACGGTTCCATGCGCGTGCGTTCCCGCAAGCGGCTTACCCCGATAAACATCACAACACTTCCTTATCCGGGCTTTCCTACGGACATACAGGCTCAGATCATGAGCTTGATGACGGTTACGCCCGGCATCAGCGTAATCACCGAGAAGATTTATCCTGACCGGTTCATGCATGTAGCGGAACTTAATCGTATGGGCGCCCATATTCAACGGGAAGGCCCGCATGCGATCGTCGAAGGGATAAAGCATCTTTCAGGAGCTCCGGTTATGGCATCTGACCTTAGGGCCTCCGCAGGCCTGGTCCTGGCAGGCCTGGCAGCAAAAGGACTGACCTCGGTTTCCAGGATTTACCATCTTGAACGGGGTTATGAAAATATGGAAATGAAGCTGCAGGCGCTGGGGGCGAAGATCTGGAGGGAAAAAGAATGATCTTGATGATCGATAACTACGATTCCTTTACTTATAATCTTGTTCAGTATTTAGGCGAACTGGGCAAAGAGATAAAGGTATTCCGTAACGACAAAATCAGTATTGAAAAGATTAAAAAACTTAAGCCGGAAAAAATCGTAATTTCTCCCGGGCCGGGCAGGCCGGAAGATGCGGGGGTATCTTGTGAAGTAATCAAGGCGTTTGCCGGTAAGATCCCTATCCTGGGGGTATGCCTTGGCCATCAGGCAATCGGCTTTGTTTACGGAGGCAGGATCATTAATGCAAAGAATTTAATGCACGGAAAAACTTCCTTGGTTTACCACAATCGTAAAACTATTTTTAAGTCGATACCCAATCCTTTTGAAGCTACGCGTTATCATTCCCTGCTTGTGGAAAAGAAGAGCCTGCCGCAAGAGCTGGAAGTGATCGCCTGGACAAAAAAGGGTGAGATTATGGGATTAAAGCATAAGCAATTACCGGTCTGGGGCGTGCAGTTCCATCCGGAATCGATCCTTACTAAGTCCGGTAAGAATATTTTGGCTAATTTTTTAAAACAATGATCAAAGAAGCAACCGGAATTTTATCTTCCGGCAGTGACATTACTGCCGGTCAAATGGGCGCGGTAATGGAGGAGATCCTGCGGGGCGAGGCAACAACTCCCCAGATCGTTTCTTTTTTGACCGCGTTGAGCGCAAAAGGCGAAACCGTCGAGGAGTTGACTTCCGCGGTAACGGTAATGCGCACGCACGTCACGCGGATCAATAGCTGCGATACGGCTGTCCTGGATACCTGCGGCACAGGAGGGGATGTCAAAGGCAGCTTTAACATTTCTACGGCAGCGGCATTTGTCGCTTCAGGCGCCGGTATTACTGTTGCCAAGCACGGCAACCGCTCGGTATCAAGCTGCTGCGGAAGCGCGGATATCCTTGAGGCATTGGGTATAAAAATAGACCTGCCTTCGGAAAAAATCGAAGAGGCCTTAGAGGCAATCGGGATCGCTTTTTTATTCGCGCCTAACCTGCACCCGGCAATGAAATACGCTGCGGCTGCCCGCAAAGAGATCGGCAAGCGGACAATGTTTAATATTCTTGGGCCGCTTACTAATCCCGCCGGCGCAACGCATCAGTTGATAGGCGTTTATGACCAGCGCTGGGTAGAGATCATGGCCAACGTCTTAGGTAATCTTGGGACTATGCACGCTTTAGTCGTGCACGGAGAAGACGGACTGGATGAAATAACTACCACAGCGCCTACTTTTATTGCCGAAACCCGCGCTGACAAAGTAAAGGCCTATAGGCTAACTCCTGAGGAATTCGGAATCAAACGGGCGAAGCCGGATGATCTAAAAGGCGGCAACGCTTCAGAAAACGCAAAAATCCTGCTGAATATTTTAAACGGGAAAAGCGGCCCAGGGCGGGATATCGTAGTATTGAACGCCGCAGCAGCGATATACGCAGCGGATAAGGCAGGTTCGATCAAAGAAGGTATGGGTCTGGCGGAAAAATCCATCGACAGCAAAAAGGCCCTGGAAAAATTACTCCGCTTGAAAGAATTTACCAATAAATGAAAAAGACCGATGCGTTAAAAGAGATTATCGCTAAAAAGAAAGAACGGCTTGTTCTGGCAAAGCAAGGCTTGCCTGAAGAAGAGCTAAAGGCGAAAACCTTAGGGCTGCCGGCAGTAAAGCCGTTTATCGAGGCGATAAATAAGCCGCGGGTAATTTCCCTGATTGCCGAGGTCAAAAAGGCCTCGCCATCTAAAGGCGTGATCCGGGAGAATTTTAATCTTCAGGAAATTGCTGCTGCCTACAAAGAAGCCGGGGTACAGGCGATCTCTGTATTGACGGAAGAAGATTATTTCCTAGGTTCTGTCAACTATATAGCCGAGGTAAAGGCCGCGGCAGACCTGCCTGTATTAAGGAAAGATTTTATCTTTGAGCCTTACCAGGTTTACGAATCGCGTTTTTTTGGAGCTGACGCGATACTTTTGATCGCTGATCTGCTTACAAAAGATAAATTGGTTGAGCTGATGGAGCTTGCAGCCAACTTAGGATTGGATTATCTTATCGAAGTGCACACAGAAAAAGAGTTAAAGAAGGTACTTACCTTAAAAAACGTGCCTTTGATCGGGATAAATAACCGTGATCTGCATACGCTGGAAGTGGATTCTAAGACAACGGAAAAACTTTTTACCCTTATTCCCCGCGATAAAGTGGTGGTTGTGGAAAGCGGTATCAAGACATACCAGGACATGCTATTTTTGAAGGTGCTGGGCGTAAATGCGGTTTTGATCGGCGAGGCATTTATGGCGAGTTCCGACATCCGTAAAAAAATCGAAGAGGTTATGGGTTGGTAATGGAATGGCAAAAGTAAAAATATGCGGCATAACCAATTCAGAAGATGCGTTGTTTTCAGCAGGATCCGGCTGCGATGCGCTGGGTTTTGTTTTTTATAAAAAGAGCCCCCGTTATATCCCCCCTGAAAAAGCCGCACAAATAATCAAAGGATTACCTGCGGAGCTGATCAAGATCGGCGTATTCGTCAATTCCCGGGAAAAGACTATAAGACGGATCGCGCAATTGTGCGGGCTTGATACCTTACAGTTTCACGGCTCAGAATCTCCGGAATTCTGCCGCAGGTTCAAAGACAAAAAAATTATCAAGGCGTTCAGGGTAAAAGATAGATCGAGCCTGAAAAGTATCTTAAAATACAAAGTCTTTGCTTTCCTTTTTGACACTTTTAGCCGATCCCGCATCGGCGGCACGGGGAAAAAATTTAATTGGGAACTGGTTAGGCACATTGACGGCATAACGCGGCCGATATTCTTATCCGGCGGCTTAAATGAAAAAAATGTCAGAGGCGCGATCAAGGCGGTGCATCCGGATTGGGTTGACGCGTCCAGCTCTCTGGAGGTTTCTCCCGGCAGGAAAGACCAGAATAAAGTAAAAAAGTTTATCGTCGCCGCGAAGAAAGGTAAGAGCAAGAGGACCGTTTCCTTATAACTGTATACGTAGTAATGAGTTTTGTAGGAACTGTCCCTGGGGGACATTTCTAAAATAATCTTTTTATGTTAGTAGAGTAACTTAATAGGGAGGGGGGACAGTTCCATAGGAACTTATTGTTATTTAATGGGTTATAAGGAAACGGTCCTGGAGTTATGTTATTAGACTTAAGGATAAAACTCGACAATGCGATTACTTACGGCAGCCAAAGGCAGGCGCTTGGACTGGCGAAGCGGTTTTTGCAAGAGGCAATAAAAAAGGATCTGCCTGGAGAAATCGAATATTTCAAGGGGCAGGTAGAGATGCTTAAAGGCAACCTGGTCAGCGCCATCGAGCACTTTGACGCGGCAATAAAGCATGATCCCAAAGACGGCGCCGCCTATAACGACCGGGCGTTGTGCATGGTGGAATTGGGGATCATTGATCAGGCGTTTTTATATTTTGACAAGGGCATTGAGGTTGAGCCGGATTATGCTACAATTTATCATAATAAAGGCTGGCTCCTGAATAATATCGGCAGGCACAGCGAAGCGATAGGTTATTTTAAAAAGGCGCTTAAGTTCGAGCCGGGCCGGGCAGTAACTTACGATAATCTTGCTGACGCTTATTTTAATCTTTTGGATTACGCCAATGCATTGGAGGCTTATCAACAGGTGCTCAAATTATTAAAGCCCGGCTCCTGCCGTGGCATCAGGGGAGAAATAAGGAAAAAAATCAAACTCATCGAAAAAAAATCAAACCATAAAATACGGAGCAGGAATGCGCATAAGAACGATTGAGTGGGTGGAAGATGCGATCAAGATCATTGACCAGACAAAGCTTCCCGGCAAACTGGAATATCTTTATATCAGGAATTTAAAGGCGCTTTGGCAGGCGATCAAAGAACTGAAAGTGCGCGGCGCTCCGGCATTGGGCGCGGCAGCTGGATTAGGGGTTTACCTTGGCCTAAAGGATTATAAAGCCGGCAACTTCCCAGAATTTAAAGCAGGCTTAGACAGGGTAATTTCTTATCTTGGCACTTCCCGGCCCACGGCAAGAAATCTGTTCTGGGGTTTAGAAAGGATGCGTTGGGTTGCCGAAGAGAATAAGGATAAATCTGTGCCTTGTATAAAAGAAATACTCCTTAAGGAGGCAAAGAAGATCATCGAGGAAGACCGTGCCTCCTGCCGCAGGATCGGTTATTACGGCGCGCAATTATTTAAAAATAAAGACGCTGTTTTAACGGTTTGTAATGCCGGGATACTGGCGACGATCGATTACGGCACTGCCTTGGGGGTTATTTACCGGGCCCAGGAAGAGGGTAAAAGATTAACGGTATTTGCCTGCGAGACAAGGCCGCTCTTACAGGGCGCGCGTTTGACTGCCTGGGAGTTGAACAAAAAGGGAGTTGATGTAACGCTAATTTCCGATAATATGGCTGCGACTTTAATGGCGCAAGGCAGGATCAAAAAGGTAATCGCCGGCGCAGACAGGATCGTTGCAAACGGCGATACCGCCAATAAAATCGGCACTTATAACCTGGCAGTGCTAAGCCGGTATCACAAGATCCCTTTTTATATTGCCGCACCCGCCTCTACCTTTGACCTGACGCTCAAAAGCGGCAGGGATATCCCAATTGAACAGCGGCAAGCACGGGAGATAACTGAGTTACTTTTTAAAAAACCCATCGCCCCTAAAGGCATAAAAGTATATAACCCGGCATTTGACGTTACGCCGGCCGTATTGATCACCGCGATCATCACTGATAAAGGCGTTATCCGTCCGCCTTATAAAATCAACATTAAAAAGACATTGGGAAGATAAGCATGCTTGTCGATAAAATAGGCGAATTCGGCTTGATCGAGAGGTTCCGTAAAGCGATAAAGACAGACGCGTCGGTAGTAAAGGCTAGCGGCGATGATTGCGCGGTATTAAAACCCGTGAAGGATAAATACCAGCTTTTTACCTGCGATATGATTGTCGAGGGAGTGGACTTTACCCTTAAGGATAATCCTTGTCTTGTCGGCAGGAAGGCACTGGCAGTGTCGATAAGCGATATCGCTGCCTGCGGTGGCACTCCGTCCCATGCGGTAGTTTCATTCGGCATACCCAAAAATACAAGCGTCAGCTATATTGACAGGGTTGCCAAGGGCCTGTTTTCTCTTGCCAGGGAATTCAAGGTCAATATTGTGGGCGGAGATATCAGTGTTGCGCCAAAAGTGGTTATTGACACCAGCCTTTTGGGCGTCGTAGAAAAAGATTGCCTTGTTTTAAGAAACGGGGCCAAGGCAGGCGATATCATCTTTGTTACCGGACAACTCGGAGGTTCGATAACCGGAAAACATTTGAAGTTTACGCCGCGCATTAAGGAAGCGCGCTATCTGGTAAAGCATTTAAAAATCAATGCGATGATCGATATCTCCGACGGCTTACTTGCGGATTTAGGCCATATATTGCAGGAAAGCAGGGCCGGTGCGGTGATCTATGAAGCCATGCTTCCTGTAAGCAGGCAGGCGAAAGGATTAAACGACGCGCTTTATAGCGGTGAGGATTTTGAGCTGCTTTTTACGCTCTCACCCCTGGAAGCGAAAAAACTGTTGAAAAAAGAACTCCTGCGTTTTTATAAGCCGATCGGCAAGATCGTAGAAAAAAGATCCGGCCTGAAACTGATTGGCAGGGACAACCGGGAAAGAAATGTCCGGCCAAAAGGTTACCAACATTTTTGAACCGACATCGGCAATATGAAACTTCTCTCAAAGTCAATTAAAGAAACTTTTGGCATCGGTGAAAAGATTGCCAAAAATCTGGGTAAAGGCGACATCGTCTGCCTATTCGGGGACCTTGGTTCAGGTAAGACCGTAATTACTAAGGGCATTGCCGCGGGGCTGGGGATCAAAAAAAACAAGGTGGTTAGCCCGACCTTTGTTTTGATCCGTCAACATCGGACAAAAAATAATATGCCATTTTACCATTTTGATCTTTACCGCCTTAGAGATTGTCAAGACGTGGCAGGTTTGGGTTATGAAGAATTTTTTTACGGCGGCGGCATCAGCATAATCGAATGGGCAGACCGGCTAAAGCAATTTATGCCGCAGGAATGTCTGAAAATAAAACTTAGCGTTAAAGGAAAAACATCGCGGCTCGTGGAGATTTCCTATCGCGGTAACCGAGGTCGGAGATTAATGGAGGATATCCGTGAAAATATTCGGCATTGATACAACCAGCACTTTTTTATGCATAGGTATTTATGATAACGGCAGGGTCTATGAATACAATCTGCAACTCGGCAGGAAACATTCCGTGCTGATTATGGTAACGGTTAAAAGGATACTGGCTGCGCTTTCCTGGCAGGCTAAAGAGATCGATTATTTTGCCTGCGGCAGCGGCCCGGGTTCTTTTACAGGAGTGCGTATAGGTGTAGCGGCAATAAAAGGCCTTGCCTGGAGCCTGAAGAAGCCGGTAATAAGTATATCTTCGCTGGATATCCTTGCGGAGAATGCCGATTGTGACGGTATGATCGTGCCTGCTGTCGACGCGAAAAGGAACCTTATTTACGCAAGTATTTACCGGAATAAAAATAACAGCCTTAAGAGGGTTGCGCCTTATATGCTGCTTTCTACGGACGATTTTATAAAAAAAATAAAACCGGGCAGCATTATCTTCGGTGATGCCTTGTCTCTATATAAAGAGGAAATTTCAAAGCACCTAAAAGGGGCGCGCTTTCTGGATAAAGATTACTGGAGGTTACGCGGCGGCAATATCATCAAGCCGGCGCTGGAAAAGATCAAGCAAGGCAGGCTTAATACTGCTTTTGACATTGAACCGATCTATCTTTATCCCAAGGAATGCCAGATCAGCAAAAAGTAAAAAGTTAATATGGATAAAAATAAGCACATAGGCTACCGGCCGACCTGGGCGGAAATTAATCTGAGTAGTATTGATTATAACTTTACGCAGGTGAGGAAAATAATTTCTCCCCGGGTAAAGATAATGGTTACCGTAAAGGCGGATGCCTACGGGCACGGATTGATCCCCGTGGCAAAGAGGTTATCTTGTTGCGGCGCGGATTATCTGGGCGTTGCCTCCATTGACGAAGGGATAAAGTTAAGAAACGCGGGGCTCAAGCTTCCTATTCTGGTATTGGGGGTTGTCCTTAAAAAGGACATCGAGCCTTTGTTCAAATACAACCTTACGGCCACCGTGTGCACGCGGGAACTCGCCGCTAGCTTAAACCGGCGGGCGGCTCAATTAGGTAAACCGGCCAATGTCCATATTAAGGTCGATACGGGAATGGGCAGGATCGGGGTCTTGCATGAAGATGCCGGATCGATCGTTAAGGATATCCGGCGGTTTAAATTTATAAATATCGAAGGGATCTTTACGCATTTCGCCTTTGCAGACATGGATAAGGCGTTTACCCTGTATCAGATAAACCTCTTTGACCGGCTGATCGCCGGCTTAAAAAAAGAGGGGATACATATACCTTTAGTCCACGCGGCAAACAGCGCCGGCATGATTAATTATAAAAGCGGGCATTTTAACATGGTCAGGCCCGGCTTGGTAATCTACGGCCTCTATCCTGCAAAAAAAGTTCACCCCAACGGGGTGAATATCCGGCTGAAACCCGTTTTAAGCCTTAAGTCCAGAGTGGTATATGTAAAAAGGGTGCCTAAGGCCTACGGCATAAGTTACGGCCATATCTATTTTACCAAAAAAAATACCACGATCATTACCCTGCCGATCGGTTACGGCGACGGCTATCCGCGCAACCTTTCTAACCTAGCGCCGGTCTTGATCAGAGGCAGGCGGTTCAAAATAAGCGGAAGAGTGTGCATGGACCAGATGATGGCGGATGTAGGAAATGCGCAGGTTAAGACAGGAGACGAGGCGGTGTTGATCGGCAGCCAGGGTAATCAGCGCATTACTACGGAAGAGCTTGCAGGTTTGTCAGGGACTATCCCCTATGAAATTGTCTGCGGGTTGGGCAGCCGTATCCCGCGCGTATATATTTAAGGCAGGGTGAAGATCATATAGAGGCTGAACGACAGGGCGATGATGTGGCTCAGCGATGCCGCCAGAAACGGCATCAACACTTCGCCTTTACCCAGGGCGATGCTCATAGCATTCAAGACATAATAGAGGAACGCAAGGATAATCGAAATCCCCAAAGAGGAAACCCCCGTCGCGCGCTTGCGCATCTTAAACGAAAAAGGAATCCCCAAGAGAACGATAATCAGGCTCAATAGCGGCGCAGTGTATCTTTGGTAAAGGTCTACTTTTAACCTCTTTACTACATTTATTGCCCCGCTTTTGGATAATTTCCAGAGATAATCATTGAGTTGGGAGATGGTCATAATTTCCGGGCTCTGCCGTTGGGCAAGGAATTCTTCCGGGCCCTCAGGGATCGGCACCAGCTCTTCGTCAGAATAGCGCGGCTCGTATTTTACCTGCCCGTTTATATCAAAATCATAGGTAATCGTCTGATAAAAAGTCCAGCCCTTACTGGAGTAAACTCCTTTGTTGGCCACGATTTTTCTAGTGATATTCTGATTTTCATCCTGCTCCAGGATAATGATGCCTTCCATGGTATTGATGCTAGGTGAGAATTTATTCACAAAGAAAAGCCGGTTCCTCAGGCCGTACATGGAAAGGTTGGTTATCGTTTCCTTTTCTTTCTCCTGCCCCTTTTTGGGCCTGGTGTCCATCTGGTATTTTATTTTTTGATTAAGCACAAGGGCGTGGGGGACAAACCTGTCGTTTACCCAAAAGACAACCATGCTGATCATAAACCCGAAGATGATTATGGTTTTGGTGATATCGAATATATTTAATCCTGATGAGCGCATGGCGATAATTTCGTTGTCGCGGTTTAAGCGGGCAAAGGTATATAATGTCGCCAAGAGGCAGCAGAAGGGCGCAACCTGAACGAAGATTACCGGCATATAGATTATGTAATAGCGGACTAAAGTATTTATGCCGACGTGCTGCTTTAGTATGTCTTCCAAATAGGAAAATATATCGATAATGATATACAAGGAAAGAAAGATAGAGAGGCAGAGAGAAAAGATACTTAGGACGGATTTAAATATGTAGCGGTCTAAGATACGCATAGCCGGAAAGTTAATATTATTCCCAGGGCCCCGAGGATGATATTGGGCAGCCACATTCCGATTGCCGGGTTTATCAATCCCCGAACGCTCAATGTCTCTGCAGTGATAAACAGGATATAATAAATCCCGACGATCATGAAGGTAAATCCGAAGTTGATAGATTTCTCCCTGCGACGGGTGATTATAGCCAGGGAAGAGCCAAGGAGAATAAACGTCAGGCAGGAAAAGGCCATGGAGACCTTTGCGTGTATTTCAGTAATCAGGGGCGTCGGGTCAATGTCCTTTTGCTTAAGGCTCTTTGCTTCGGCAAGCAGCTCTTTGATCGTCATGTCTTTGGGTTTTTTATCGATGTTATCAGACTTCTGCGCCTTTGCCAGGTTTAAGGAGATAAAATAAGTTTTGAAATTCAATTTATAGAAATTGGTAAGGTTTTCCGGGTCCGGCTCATCGGCGGTGCCGTCAATCAGCTTTAATTTAATCATGCTTTTTTCCGGGATGGCGATGAATTCCCCGCGTTTGGCAACGATGGTCCGCGTGGGCTTGCCTTCATGCGGTTCGTAGATACGCACATTATAAAGTTTATTGTCTTCGATCCGGTAAACGAAGAGGACATATTTTTCAAACGAATTAATGAATACACCCGGCTCAAGGGCGGCAGTGGGATTCTTTACCCCGACTTCCATCAGGGTCCTGCGCGAGGCAAAATGCGCGTACGGTATGACCCGGTCGTTGAAGACTACCAAAAGCAGGCTGAGCATAGTGCCGACGATTAAAAGCGGCACAATCAGCCTGAAGATATTTATCCCCGAAGCCTTTATGGCGATGATCTCATTGTCGCTGGAGAGCCGGCCTAAAGAAAGCAGGACCGCAGTCAGCGCAGCGATAGGCAGGGTATAGGTCAGCAGGTAAGGGATCATAAAGATAAACAGCTTGGATACGCTGTAAATATCCACGCCTTTATTAATCACCATTTCGGCAATTTTTATCAGGTTGCCGAGGATCATCACGAAGGTCAAAACACCCAACGCCAAAAACAGCGGGGCAATGAATTCCTTAATAAAATAGTTCCTTAGTATTCTCATGGTTAGTTAGCCAATGTAAGCACATAAACGCTGCTTGCCCCGGCCATTTTTAGCGCCTTAGCAGCCTCGGAAGCCGTTGCGCCGGTAGTCAGGACATCGTCGATTAAAAGGATATTCTTGTTGTTCAGTGCTTTTGCGTCTATTACGGAAAACGCGTCTTTTACATTCAGGCGGCGTTCCCGGTCATTGAGTTCCGTCTGGCTACGGCTGTTACGCAGCCTCAGGAGTTTATCTTCCATTATCTCTTTGTTAAATTCTTTTCCGATATGCCGGGCCAGGAGGAGCGCATGGTTAAATTCCCTCTCGCGTAGCTTGGCCGCGGACAACGGCACAGCTGCAAGCGCATCAATTGTCCGTATCGGCAGGTTGTATTTTTTTATAAATTCTATCATCGGTTGAGCCAAGAGGCTCGAAAGATAATCCTTATTTTTATATTTGAATGCGTGTATCAGCTCTTTAATCGGGCCTTCATATAAACAAGGGCTAAAGGCGCGGTCAAAATGCAACGGCTCCTTGACGCAGCCGCTGCAGAGATTATTCAGAGATCTTCTGCCTATAAGGTTCCTGCCGCAGCTGGCGCAGAAGGGAGGCAAATTTAATTTTATTTTTGACCAGCATGTTGCGCAGACCAGTCCGCCTATAGAAGCAGCTTGAAGCTTGTTTTTACAGAGATGACAGGTCTTAGGATATATGATATCGCATAAACCGCTGATGAGATTGCGCATTAACCCCATAGAATCATTATACTAACATTCAAAAAATGCTTTGTCAACGCCGTAATAAATGCTAAGATAGCTGGTATTATGGAAACCCTTAATGCTTTATGGACATTTCCGGCAATCGTTTTTTCTGCAATGCTTATTACCTGGGCAGCAGAATGCGGCCAGTTCTTTATTTCTCAAGGGCTGGCCTTGGCTGTGCTTGCCTGGATACAGACACTGCCTGAATTCGCGGTGGAAGGCGTGATCGCCTTCACGGCAGCCAAAGATCCCTCCAAGATGCACCTTATTACTGCTAACTACACAGGTTCTTTAAGGCTGTTTGTCGGTTTGGGATGGCCGATGGTCTATTTCGTGGCTTTATTTTTTAGAAAAATAAAGGGTAAGAAAACAGGCCCTTGGGTCATCGAGCTGGAAGATGAGCATGCAATAGCAGTGCTTTCGCTTTTACCGGCGCTGCTTTACTTTTTAGTGATTTATTTCAAGGGAACCCTGAAAATCTTTGACGGGTTAGTATTGAGCGCGATCTATTTTGCCTACCTTTATCTTTTGTCAAAAATGCCCCCTCACGACAAGGAGGAAATCGGAGATCTTGGCCGTATCCCGAAGTACGTGATGCAGTTTAAGCCTCCGGTGAATATCGTATGGATTACAGGTTTTTTCATTTTGGGCGCTGTAATTTTATATTTTTCCGCGTACCCGTTCCTTAATTCGATGCTGGCGATAGCTGTTTCCATCGGGGTTTCACAGTTTGTTTTTGTGCAGTGGGTAGCGCCTTTCCTAAGCGAATTTCCGGAAAAACTCTCGGCGTTCCACTGGGCAAGGAAGGTCAACAAGGCGCCTATGGCGTTGATTAATTTTGTTTCTTCCTCGATTAATCAATGGACGATCCTTGTGGCGATGATACCCGTCATTTATTCTTTGGGGATGGGAAAAATCGCCTATGTGGTCTTTGACGAACATCAAAAAGTCGAGATACTCCTGACCATTATTCAGTCTTATCTGGGGTTCCTCTTTCTGGCGAGCATGGATTTCAATTTTTTTGAGGCTGCCGCCTTGTTCATCTTATGGCTGGTGCAGTTTTTGCTTCCCGGCATACGGGAGGAGATCATCTGGGTTTATGGCGCCTGGGCCTTGATAGAAACGTTCCGCATGATAAAAAATTTCAAGAAAAAAAAGAATGCCTTTCAGGTCTTTTTAAGGTTAAGCAAAGAATACTGGAAGAAGAAATGATGTTATATGGTATAATTATAGAAAATACAAGGGGATAGGCAATGACGGATGCGGCAAATTCTTATCTCACTCCCGAAGGCCACAGGAAACTCGTTCAGAAACTGGAGCATTTAAAAACTGTCCGGCGCCGGCAGATCTCTAAGGAAATCGAAAAGGCGCGCGGCCACGGCGACATCAGCGAGAATGCCGAATACGACGCGGCAAAAGATGCCCAGGCGCACAATGAACAGACGATCTTCGAATTGGACTTTAAGCTTGCGCATGCCCAGATTATCGATAATGCGAACATTTCCAAGGATGAGGTATTGGTCGGCGCCACTGTCCTGATCTTAGATGTGGATACAGGCGAAAAATTAGAATATACCTTAGTATCTGAACTTGAAGCAGATTACTCCCAGGGGAAAATTTCCATTACCTCTCCCGTAGGTAAAGGCTTGATGAACCATAAAGTGGATGAGCTTGTCGAAATAAAAATCCCGGTGGGGATATTGAAGTATAAAATACTTAAGATATCAAGATAAACAAACCCTCCTTTTATTACCCACAGATGAAAGACAACAGAGTTATATATAAAGGCAGGCTGATCAGCCTGGCGGCAAGGATCGTAAGGCTGCCGAATAAATTTATTGCGCACATTGAGGTAATCACGCATCCGGGCGCAGCGCTGGTGGTCCCTTTTTTAAGCAGGGATAAAATAATCCTTCTGCGTCAGTTACGGCCGGTGATCAGGGCTTATTTATATGAGCTGCCGGCCGGTACGCTTAAAAAGGATGAGACTGTGCTTTCCTGCGGCCGCAGGGAAATCGTGGAAGAGACCGGTTACCGCGCAAAAAAGTTTACCCGGCTGGGCTATATTTATCCTGTGCCGGGGTATTCTACGGAAAAAATCGTCATCTTTAAGGCAGAAGGCCTGTCTAAGGAAAATGCGCAGCTAGATAAGGATGAAATTATCGAGAGCCTTATCGTTACGCGCAAACAGTTGAAGGCGATGTTCGCGAAAGGAAAAATTGTCGATGCAAAGACTATCTGTGCGCTTACGCTGTGCGGGTGGCTGTAAAAACATACTGATCCTCGTCGTACTGACTTATTTTTTCTTTTGTTTTGGTAACGGCATAATCAGCCTTAGCAATCCGGATGAAGTTTTTTATGCCGGCACGGCAAAAGAGATGATCAACCAGCACAGCTGGATGACGCCTTATTTATTCGGCCAGCCGCAATTTGAAAAGCCGGTATTTTTATACTGGATGCTGCGGATCGCCTTTATGATTTTCGGTATTGGAAGTTTTGCCGGCCGTTTCTTTCCGGCAGTATTCGCTTCCCTGGGGGTAGTTGCGGTTTACCTTTTCTCGCTGATAGCATTCAAGGATGAAAAGAAGGCATTCTTTACCGGCTTGGTTTTGATGTCCTCAGGGCTCTATATCGGGCTGGCGCGGACAATTTTTACGGATATGATTTTTTCCGTATTTATCCTTTTATCGCTGCTAGCGTTTTTCTGGGGGTATGCGCGGGCACCCGAACCTATAGGATGGTTCGGTGTGCGCTTGTTGCGCAAGGAAAAGAAGGCCGGCGGTATCCTCTTATTTTTTGTTTTTTCCGCTTTAGCGGTCTTGACCAAGGGGCCGCTGGGATTTTTTATCCCGTTTATGGCGATAGTGATTTTTCTTGCGCTAAAGAAAGAGCTGAAATTTATCTTTTCGAAAGCAACGCTGTGGGGTCTGTTGGTTTTTATTCTGATCGCTTTTCCCTGGTACCTGCTGATGATCAAAAAATACGGCTCTAGCTTTACCCACGAGTTTTTTTATAATGACCACATCCGCCGGATATTCGAGGCAGAACATAGTTCAAACGACACTTGGCATTTTTATCCTTTCGCAATGGTTTGGGCGATGTTCCCCTGGAGCGCGTTTGTAGTTATTTCCCTGCTCGGCCTGTATAAGCATATAAGGAAGGCAGGGGAGCCAGTCTACCTTTTTCTTGCCTCTTGGATTGCCGCAGTCTTTCTTATTTTTCAACCCTGCCATTCTAAGCTGGTAAGCTACATCTTCCCGATGTTTCCCGCGCTGGCCATACTTAGCGCCGACCTTATTTATCGCGGGGCAGCGCAAAATCAAAGGCCACGCCTTGTATTTTCCGCTTTTTTGCTCACGGTATTGGCGCTTGTTGTTTCATACGTTGGCTTGGCCGTGGGTTCGGTTTTATTTTCCCGCTATATTACGACGTATTTGCCGAACAAGCTGCCGGTTTATATTTTATTAGCTCTGCTTTTTATCTTGGTCATACTGTGTTCGGTTTTTATCGCGTGCCGCAGGCTGCTGAAAACGGCCTGCGTATTGATGCTTTTTATCCCCGTGCTTTTTTCTATCGTGCCCCAGGTCAGCAAATATATCGATCCCTACCTTTCATCGCGTGATATCTGCCGCTACCTTCAGGATAATTATAAGCTCGACAATACGATATTGGTCTCTAAATTTTTTACCCGCGGGGTAAGATATTATACGGAAAAAAAAGTAGCGGTAATCGACATCCCGGGAAATGGTTTTTTTAGCCCGCACCCCATAGCTTTTCTTAATTCCGACAGTAAGGTCCTGGATCTTTTACGCCGGCAGCCGGTTACATATTGCGTCCTTAAGAAAACGGCGCTACAGGATATCCAACGTTTCAGCAATGAATTTGACTATAAGGTCTTGAAGGTCATCGGCAACGAGTATTTAGTCAGGATCAAGCCGAGAACATTGACAATAGCGGGAAGGGGAGTAGAATAAGCATTATGGAAAATAAAATAGCTATAGGGCTTCTCAAGGAACAACTGCTGGCCTTGCTGAAAAAAGAAGCGTTGAAAAAAGGCAAGTTTGTTTTATCTTCGGGTAAGGAGAGCACCTATTATCTTGACGGCCGCATCATAACCCTGACCCCGGAAGGCGCTTATCTTGTTGCCAGCATTATATTGGAATTGATCAAAGGAAAAAATATCGATGCCGTGGGAGGCCCTACGCTAGGAGCAGACCCGATAGTCGGAGCGCTGGCAGCGCTCAGCCATATAAATAAAGTCCCGCTCAAGACATTTATTGTCAGGAAGGCGGTCAAGGCACACGGCATGCAGCGGCAGATCGAAGGCCCGGAGATAAAAAGAGGCAGCCGTGTAGTCATCGTGGATGACGTGGCAACCACCGGTAAGGCGCTGATCGAAGCCAAGGAAGCGCTGGATACCTGCGGCGCCCTGATAGATTCCGCGATCGTGATTGTGGACAGGCGCGAAGGCGCTGCGGAGAATCTTAAAACCGTTGGCCTGAAACTGGACTCAATATTCAAAATTGAAGAGCTAGGCGTATAAAAGGCTTTCGCGTGGAAATAAAAAAAATTGCTATTGTCGGTGCAGGCCCTGCAGGCATGATGGCGGCAATCCGCGCGGCCGGGCTAAAACAGGACGTAACGCTTTTTGAAAGAAATCCCACCTTAGGCAGGAAACTCCTTCTAAGCGGCAAAGGCCGCTGTAATCTTACCAATACTTGCGATTTTGATTCATTCATCGAAAAATTTTCCGGCAACGGCCAGTTTTTACGGGATGCTTTCCGTAAATTCTTCAATCACGAATTGATGCGTTTCTTTGAAGAGAGGGGCCTTAAGCTGAGAGTCGAAAGGCAATTACGCGTTTTTCCTTCCACTGACAGTTCTGCCAGCGTGCTGGCTGTGCTTAAGCGCGAACTGCTAAAAAATAAAGTAAAAGTTTTGCAGGATTGCCGGATTAACGCTATCATAGCAGAAAACGGCACAGCCAAAGGAATTTCATTTTCCGGCGCCAGGCATTTTTCTGCCGATAGAATAATCCTCGCTACAGGCGGGGTGTCGTACAGTTTTACCGGCTCAAGCGGAGATGGATTGGAGATTGCCCGCAGCCTGGGGCATCGTATAGTGCCGCTGCGGCCGGGATTATCGCCCCTTATAATCAGGCAAGGTTATCCAAAATTACTTGAGGGGCTTACATTGAAGAATATCCGCCTTAAAATAAGCGACGAAAAAAAAGAAATTATTTCGCCTGTAGGAGAATTGCTTTTTACCGGCCGGGGCATTTCCGGGCCGCTGGTTTTTTCTTTAAGCGCGAAAATCGGCGAGTGGCTAGAGAAGTCGCATAATTTATATATGGAAATCGATTTAAAGCCGGGATTGTCCTCTGAACAGTTAAACAGCCGTCTTCTGCGGGAATTTAAATCCAACCCCAAGAAGAACGCAAGGAATACGCTTAAAATTTTGCTGCCGCAGCGCTTGATCGATCTATCTATGGATATCTTAAAGCTTAGCCCGGATAAAAAAGTAAGCCAGATCACTCAGGCAGAACGCCTAAAAATCATAAGTTTACTAAAAGCCTTTCGTATGGACATTACCAGCTTAGCCTCTATCGAAGAAGGCATGGTTACGCGGGGCGGGGTAAGCTTGAAAGATATAAATCCGCGGACTATGGAGTCTCGTTTGGTTAAAGGGCTTTATTTTGCCGGGGAGATCATTGACGTAGACGCCGATACCGGCGGGTTTAATCTTCAGGCGGCTTTTTCCACCGGATACCTTGCGGGGGAAAGCGCTGCCCTATCCTAAAAACATGAGAAAGATCTATCTGGCATCCGATTCTAAAGCAAGAAAGAAGCTCCTGAAAATTTTCGGCCTGAACTTTAAGGTCCTGCCGAGCAAAATCAGGGAAAAAACTGCAGCTGGCAGCCTTTCTTATACGCAGCTTGTCAAAACAAATGCCCTTAAGAAGGCAGCCGATGTCGCGTCCAGGGTTAAAAACGGAGTTGTCATCGCGGCGGATACGATCGTTGTCTGCGGCGGCAAAGTCTTCGGCAAGCCCAAAGATCTAAGCGGGGCGCGGAAAATGCTAAAAGTCCTGGCAGGCAAACCCCAGTGGCTTTACACGGGCCTGGCAATAATTGATAAAGACAACAAAAAGGTAAAGACCGCCTGCGAAAAAACAAAGATCTATATGGATAAGCTGACGGATAAAGAAATAGATAATTATTTCGCCGCTGTTTCGCCGCTGGATAAAGCAGGCAGTTTCGATATCCAGGGCAAAGGCGCATTTTTTATCCGGCGTATCGAAGGCTGCTTTTATAATGTTGTCGGCCTGCCGCTAAGAAGGCTGTATTTAATACTTAAGAGCCTTGATCTAAAAGTATTCATGTTTTTGTTTTTTCTTTTGCCTTTTGCCTTTTGCCTTTTGCTCTCCGGCTGTACGACAGAATATAACACTGTTACCGGAGAAGAAGAGACCTATTTCTACAGTACAGACAGGGAAGTGGCAATAGGGGAGTCGATCAACCGGGCGGTGGAAAAAGAATATAAATTTGTGGAAGACCCTCTGGTAGAAAAACGCGTGAAAGATATCGGTGAAAAAATCGCTGCTGTCTGCGACAGAAAAGAAATTACCTATCATTTTAAGGTCTTAGACGATGATGAAGTAAACGCCGTATCCCTGCCCGGCGGGTTTGTCTATATAAATAAGGGATTGATCGAAAAGGTGGCTAACGATGATGAGCTGGCAGGGGTAATCGCACACGAAGTCGGCCATATTGTTGCGCGCCACAGCATAAAGAAGCTGCAAGGAGAGATAGGATATTCTATATTAAGGCTTTTGGTTGCGGCTGCGCCGCGGTCCGGCGGCGAGGTAGGCGGAGCAGCAGACGCTGCCTTTACCGAATTGATGCTGGGTTATTCCAGGGAAGACGAGCTGCTTGCCGACCAGCTGGGCGCGCGTTACGCAAAGCTAGCCGGATATAACCCCCGCGGGATGCTTGAGTTTCTTCTAAAATTACAGGCCATAGACAAGCGCAGGCCGCTTGCCCCGAAGTCATATTTTAAAACTCATCCTTATGTTCCGGACAGGATCCGCGTAGTAAAGGAAGAACTGGGAGAGGGGATGAATTTTAAAGATTACATAAATATTGAGCAAGTCTCGCACGGAGTTAAACAGGATCCGCATGAATAGAAAAATATTCTTCTGGATAGTGCCGATTCTCTTTGCTATATTATGCTTAAAATCCTATGCAGAGGATTTAACCGGCCAGGATAAGATGGATAATAACCCTTTTGGCGTGCTGGAGTTTCCGCATTGGAACGACGATTGGAACAATTATAAATACCCGGACGTAAAATCCTTAGTCCATGTGCTGTCTTCGATGAAAGAGGCAGGCGTAGGCTGGGTAAGGGCTGATTTCTTATGGCAGGATATCGAACCGCAAGAGGGTAAGTTTGACTTTACCAAATACGATACAATAGTAGATCTATTTACCCTCAACGGCATTAAGATACTGGGTATTTTGGATTACAGCGCTAATTGGGCTTCCGGCTGTAGCCAGTGGAACTGTGCCCCGCGCGAGAATAAATTATTCATTAATTACGCCGTAAGGGTCATTAAACACTATAAGGATCGCGTAAAATATTGGGAACTATGGAATGAGCCGGATTCTCCGGTTTACTGGCAGCCGCAGGACGGCCTGAAAAGCTACTGCGAGCTGCTTAAAGAATTCTATCCGGCGGCAAAAAAGGCCGACCCCGAATGCAAGATCTTAAACGGCGGATTGGCAACCGCCAATTCCGGCGTAAACAAGCTTTATGATAACGGCGCAAAGGGCTATTTTGACATCCTTAACATCCATATCTTTGTTACACCTCTGAATAAAGGCGCAATAAAAACCGCGCTCGCCTATCCGCGCATGGCTTATAAGATAATGAAGCGTAACGGCGACGGAGATAAGAAGATCTGGATCACCGAGATCGGCTGTCCCGGCGTGAAACGCGGAGTCAAGGCTGCGAACTGGTGGCTGGGCAGGAATCCTACAGAGAAACAGCAGGCAGTCTGGGTCAAAGAAGTTTTTTCCCAGTTGATAAAGGCAGAGGTAGTGGAAAAAGTTTTCTGGGCGTTTTTCCGCGACTGCAAAGATCACTGGCATGACGGCACGGATTATTTCGGCCTGGTGCGCTGGAATTTTTCCAAAAAAGCGTCGTTTAAGGCGTATAAAGAATGTTTCCAGGAGTGGAAACAGAAAAAGGAAAGATAAAATGTTCATACTCGCCAACCTCTTGATCACTTTAGCCCAGATGCTGGATATCGTGTTGACGATAGTCTACTGGCTTATCCTGATACGCGCGCTGGTCAGCTGGGTAAATCCCGACCCCTACAATCCGATAGTGCAGTTTTTATACAGCGTAACCGAGCCCCTGCTTTACCCGATCAGAAGGATCCTGCCGGCAACATTAAGGTTTGGTATTGATATTTCCCCGATCATCGCCTTCCTTGCGATAATGTTTTTAAAGTCATTTCTCGTCCGGACACTGCTGGACATCAGCTCGCGGATAAGGCTGGTAAGCTAAGCATAATGGCTTGACAAAGATATAATATTATGGTATACATTTAACCATAAGACACAAGGTTGTGTGAGTAAGAATAGACAAAGACGTTTGCAAAGACGTCTTTTTTTGTGCCTTATACATGCTTAATCCCTTAACAGGGAGCGGGGGAACCAGGAGCAGGATTTCAATAATCTTGGGGCGGATATCCGGTAATTGCGGATTAAGGTTACTCAACCTGAGCCCGACAGCTAACCTCGTAAGCTCATAACAAGAGAATACACCAGAGAAAGTGTTCTCTGGTTTTCTTTTAGTGAAAAAGACGCCAATCCATCCTATAGGATTGGGTGTCTATTAGGTTAGGTGTATTTGACATTAAATATGAAAGAAAAAGTATATTGGATGGGAGTTATTGTTTGCGCTATACTAATACTATATCTTTCTATTAGTTTTTGCCTGATTCGCCATTAAGAAAGTTATGCCTGCTAACGAAAGATTGAGGTAATAATGGACATTTTAATAATAGCAATAATACTTATTATTACACTAGCTTCTTTTGCTTTTATTACCCTTTGCTCTAAGGTCTAACACCCGAACCTATCGGATGGTTCGGTGTCCATAATCTATGGAAGGAATCTTATAATGATTATTTATTGGATCGGCGGAATTATTTCTTTTCTCCTGTTTATTTATCTCTTAATAGCCCTTTTAAAACCGGAGATTTTCTCGTGAATTTGAACAATTTTATCCAAATATCTATTTATTTAGCGACATTGCTTCTTTTGGTTAAGCCATTGGGCACTTATATGGCGCGAGTCTATGAAGGCAAGCCTAGCGGTTTAAATGTTTGGTTCGGCTGGTTAGAGAAGCTGATCTATCGGCTTATAGGAACTAATTCTCAACAAGAGATGTCTTGGAAGACCTATGCAGTGGCAGCGATGTTGTTCAATATAATAGGTATAATTATAGTATATGCCATTCAGCGCCTTCAAGCGCACCTTCCTTTAAATCCGATGTCTATGCCGGCAGTAAGCGCAGACCTTTCGTTCAATACGGCTGTCAGTTTTGCTACCAATACAAACTGGCAGAGTTATGGCGGAGAGACTACCTTAAGTTATTTTACCCAGATGATAGGTTTAACCGTGCAAAATTTTGTTTCCGCGGCAACAGGAATGGCGGTTTTGGTGGCTTCTATCAGAGGATTTATCCAAAAGCAGGCAGAAACGATCGGCAATTTCTGGGTAGACTTGGTCAGGTCAACGCTTTATATCCTGCTGCCGCTTTCTTTAATTCTGTCCTTAGTATTAGTATCACAGGGCGTGGTGCAAACTTTTAAGCCAAGCGCAAAGGTTGATCTGTTGCAATCGACAAAAGACTCTAGCGGGAAAATAATTTCCCAGCAGGAAATTGCTTTGGGCCCGGCTGCATCGCAGATAGCTATTAAACAGTTAGGGACAAACGGAGGAGGGTTCTTTAACGTTAATTCTGCTCATCCTTTCGAGAATCCTACGCCTTTATCAAACTTTCTAGAAGTGCTGGCGATAGTCCTGATAGGTGCTGCTTTATGTTATACGTTCGGCTATATGGTTAAGGATAAACGCCAGGGGTGGGCATTATTGATTGCTATGCTGATTATTTTTATTCCCTGTCTTTGGACGTGTGTCCATTTTGAGCAAAAAGGCAACCCTTTGTTTAAGAACCTTGGCGTTGATCAAAGTTATTCGGCAACGCAACCAGGCGGGAACATGGAAGGAAAAGAAGCGCGTTTCGGAATCGCGAATTCCGCCATCTGGGCCGCAGCTACTACTGCGGCTTCCAACGGTTCAGTGAATTCAATGCATGATTCCTATATGCCTCTGGGTGGTTTAATTCCCCTGTGGCTTATACAATTAGGCGAAGTTGTTTTTGGAGGAGTAGGTTCAGGACTTTATGGTATGCTTGCGTTTGTGATTGTCGCTGTTTTTATTTCCGGGCTGATGATCGGCAGGACTCCCGAATACCTGGGAAAGAAAATCGAAAGCTTTGAAATGAAGATGGCGGCGCTTATTCTTTTGATCCCGCATATATGTGTGCTTTTAGGAACAGCAATCGCGGTTGTCTTACCCAAAGCAAAGGCGGCAATCTTAAACCCCGGAGCGCATGGTTTTAGCGAAGTGCTGTATGCCTTTACTTCTGCCGGAAACAATAACGGCAGCGCGTTTGCCGGTTTATCAAGTAATACATTTTTTTATAATATTGCCTTAGGTTTAGCAATGTTTTTTTCAAGATACTGGCTTATTATACCAATGCTGGCGATTGCCGGTTCGCTTTCTAAGAAAAAGATCGTGCCGGCGAGCGTAGGAACGCTGCCTACGCATACGCCGCTTTTTATCATATTTTTAGTGATGGTTGTTTTGATTGTCGGAGCGCTTACATTTTTTCCGGCCTTGTCTTTGGGGCCGATTGTCGAACATCTTATGTTACGCGGGGGTTAACACCCCGCGCTTATCGGATTTGCGCGGGTGTGCCCTTCTGGGCAAGGACTATCCATGAGTAAGTTGCATAAAGCAAAATCTTTATTTGACTCTTCTATCGCCAGGGTAGCGGCTATTGATTCGCTAAGGAAATTAAATCCCGGACATCAGATCAAAAACCCCGTGATGTTTGTGGTATTGGTAGGTAGTATTTTAACCACTGGATTATATATCCAGGCATTAACCGGCCATGGCGAAACCAAAGCCAGTTTTATTTTATCCATAACCTTATGGTTATGGTTTACTTTGATTTTTGCTAACTTTGCCGAAGCTATGGCTGAGGGTAGGGGAAAGGCGCAAGCTGAAAGCTTGAAAAAGGCGCGTAAAGATACTCTTGCCAAAAAACTTTCAAAAGCCGAATACGGATTAGATTATGAAAAGATATCCGCCTCAATGCTGCGAAAAGGAGATATTGTCCTTGCTGAAGCGGGCGATATCATACCCATGGACGGAGAAGTTATCGAGGGCGTGGCAAGCGTTGATGAGAGCGCGATTACCGGAGAGAGCGCGCCTGTTATA
>CAIRWO010000150.1 GCA_903882345.1 Candidatus Omnitrophota bacterium
ACGAGACATTACTCTAAGTAAGCAAAGGCAGATGGAGTTAAACTCAGCCTACGAGGAGCTTAAAAGGACTCAGACTCAGCTCATACAGGGTTCCAAGATGGCTGCGCTCGGACAATTAGCCGGAGGTGTTGCTCATGAGATTAACAATCCCTTAACCGGCGTCTTAAATAACGTACAGCTGATAAAGCTGACAGCAGCGAAAAATAAAGAGTTTAGCATAGAAGAGTTCAGGGAACTTTTAGATATTATAGAAGAATCAGCCTTACGCTGTAAGAAGATAACGCAGTCTCTTCTGGATATAACGCATGTTGCAAAAGGACAACTTCAACCCGTTAACCTGAATTCTCTCGTAGATAAGGTGTTAGGGATTGTCTCTACTGAGATGAGGCTGGCGAATATTAGTATTCAGAATGAGCCTCAGCCTAATTTAGCCGTTATTCAAGGCGATTCCCAGCTTCTCCAGCAGGTTATCCTTGGCCTGATTGCCAATGCCAAATGGGCAATTGATAAGAAGACGAAGGGTTCAGGGGGCATCATAACCATCAAGACGTGGCAAGATCCAAAAAACAAAAGAATATTTTTATTGATTTCAGATGACGGTATCGGTATCCCTAACGAAAACCTCAACAGGCTGTTTGAACCGTTTTTTACCACTAAGGAAGTAGGAGAAGGGACCGGCTTGGGCCTGGCCTTGATCTATAATATCATTAAGAACCATGGCGGTAATATAACCGCAGCCAGCCAGGTTGATGCAGGCACGACATTTACGATCAACTTTCCTTCTCTCTAGTTATTTGTGCCCAAAATGCGCCCTAAAATTAAGATACCTTCAGGTTTGTCGATTTATTTATTGCTGATATCATTCCTTTTGATTAGTTCAAGTCATCTCAGCAGAGCCGAAGCGAACGAGGCTAAGGAAATTAGGGTAATCGCTTCATTTTATCCCGTCTATCTCATAGCCAAGAATGTGGCTAGGGGCGTTCCCGGCGTTTCGCTCCAGAGCCTTACCCCGGCGTTAACCGGGTGTTTACACGATTACGCGGTTACTACCAGCGATATGAAGAGATTGGCTGACGCGCAGGTCTTCATAGCCAATGGCGCGGGGATGGAGTCTTTTTTAGATAAGATTGTAACACGGTATACCAATTTAAAAATAATACAGCTCTCCGAAGGAATACCTTTAATTAAAGGCGAAGGCAACGCAGGCGTTAACCCACACGTATGGGTAAGCATCTCAAATGCTATGATCCAAGTGAAAAACCTGGCTAAAGCTATGGAGAAATTTGATCCCGCGCATAAAGAGATCTATGAGAAAAATGCAGCTGATTATATCGCGAGGCTTGAGATCTTACGCCAAAAGATGCATTCGGAATTAGCCCCTTATAAAGGTAGGGCAATTGTCACATTTCATGAAGCCTTCCCTTATTTTGCCCGGGAGTTTGGCTTAAAGATTGCTGCTGTTGTGGAGAGGGAACCGGGAAGCGGGCCGGGCGCAAAAGAACTCGCGGATACGATAGAGCTGATTAAAAATAACGGCATCCCGGCGTTATTCAGCGAACCGCAATATCCTGCCTCTGCAGCCCAGGCTATTGCCAACGAAACGGGCGCCAAAGTATATGTGCTTGATCCGGCGGTAACCGGGCCGGATGATTATGATGCTTACATAAATATTATGGAAAATAACCTGAAAACCCTGAAAGAGGCTTTACGGTAATGACAAAGACCTGTGAACATTGCTGCACGAAGATCGATAATTTAAAAGTCCGCTTTGGCAATAATACCGTGCTTGACAGAGTTAATCTGCATGTTAACTGCGGTGAAGTAGTTGCGGTTGTCGGGCCGAATGGCGCCGGCAAGACGACGCTTCTGCGCACGATCCTTGGAGAAATACCTTACGAAGGTCAGATAGTATTCCGTATCAGCGGCCAAGAGTCCAAGAAGCCCAAGGTGGGTTATGTCCCGCAAAAGCTTCAGCTTGACCTTGGTTCTCCGATCAGCGTAACAGACTTTATGCTCTCGGCCATAAGCCGGCATCCTGTTTGGCTGGGGGTTAATAAAGAATTACAGCAAAAAGCAGAGAATGCATTATCATTGTTTTCAGTAGAGCATCTCTTGAAAAGGAGGATCGGAGAGCTGTCCGGCGGAGAATTACAACGCGTGCTGCTTGCCATTGCTATGACCCCTGAACCTGAACTTTTACTTTTAGATGAACCAGCCAGCGGTGTAGACGCCAAGGGGTTATCACTTTTTCATCAGATCGTAGATAACCTAAGAAAAAACCATGATATCGCCGTCATCCTTGTAACTCACGATCTAGTCGGCATAGCTTCTTACGTTGACCGCCTCATACTGCTTAACCGTTCTGTGATCGCAGAGGGGCATCCGGAACAAGTGCTTTTGAATGAAGAGTTGATAAAGACGTTCGGGCCCAGCCTGTGGAATATTTCCCGGCTACCGAATTTAAGGGCAGCGGAAGGCGACAAAAATGGCGATCATTGAGATTTGGTATAGGTTGCTGGGTATCTTTCCTTTTAGCTGGACGCATTATGTCTTCATGAAAAATGCGCTTTTGGCTATCTTACTGGTTACGCCGTGCTTCGCGCTTTTAGGGACAATGGTAGTAAACAACCGCATGGCTTTCTTTACCGATGTCTTGGGCCATTCCGCGCTTACGGGAATTGCCATAGGTGTGCTTTTAGGTTTTCATGACCCGACGCTTCCCATGCTTGCAGTGGCAGTGCTTTTAGCTGTCGCCGTAAACCTGTTAAAGAATGCCACCAAAGCCTCCGCAGATACTATTTTAGGGGTATTCTTTGCGTTTATCATTGCCCTGGGTATCGTGATCTTAAGCAGGCAGGGTGGTTTTGTGAAATATACAGGTTATTTAATCGGCGACATTCTCGCGGTCAGCCCCAGGCAGATAGCCTGGTTTTTTTTGATCGGGATGGTTGTTTTGGTTTATTGGTATAGCGCAGGTAATGCCATGTTGCTTACAAGCGTCAATACGTCGTTGGCGCGTAGCCGCATGGTCAATACTTTTCTCATAGAAACAAGCTTTACCATACTTCTGGCACTGGTGGTGATTATCTCGATACGGCTGGTGGGTATCTTGATCATAAACTCGCTTTTAGTGCTGCCGGCAGCGGCAAGCCGGAATTTTGCGCGCAACGTTCATACGTATACGCTATGGGCGGTAATTATAAGCATCTTTTCCGGTATTGCGGGATTGATCGCGTCGTATTATTGGGGGACGGCATCCGGGGCAACGATTGTCCTTTTTGCGGCAGGCTGTTACGGCATATCGGCATTATTGGCCAGGTGGCGTAAACAATGAGGGTAAAATAAAATGAAAAAGGTTGCTATCGTTTTTCTGATAATCCTACTGATCAGCACGTCCGCTTACGCGGTAAGCCTTACCGATACAATAATCTGTAAAAAAGTTGTTTTGCATCTGGTAAATAGAACTGTATTGGTGAACCGCATAACGGGAGAAGTTAAATATATACTGACGACTACTGGGACATGGCTGCTCCTTCAGGGGCCGCTGAAAAACCAATATCAATCAATGTATAACGCCCAAACTGCCCGTGAGAAGTCTTAGGTTTTTTAGCTGCATAATTTATTGACAATAGAGAGCCAGGTTAATGCAGGTACGACCGTTAAAATAAGCCTCCCTTACTAAAAACATCTGGAGCGCGTAATTAGAAATATGCTATTGCATATTTGTATATTAAGAAATATAATATAGAATATTGGATTAGAGGCTTAAGAGCGTTATTCCGCCTTTAGTTAACCCAAGGGCTTCATCTAAGCACAGAAGGGCGTATGTCTGTTATATTTGATATCAACTTTAAGAAATCGAAGCGGAGCAGCCCAGATACCGACCGGGGTTTATTCTTGAAAGGCAGTAATGGTTCAGCGGTTATCCTCGCTCACGGGATGACCGGCAGCCCGCAAGAGATGAAATTCCTGGGTACATTCCTGAATCAGCGGGGATATTCTGTAATTTGCCCAAGATTGGCGAACCACGGCAAGCCGATTGAAATATTAAAGAAAACGACGTGGCAGGAATTTTACCAGTCAGTGCGAAGCGCATTCCTGGAAATGAAGGCCGAGCATAAATTTGTTTTTGCCGCCGGCCTTTCGATGGGGGCGCTTTTAACACTGCTACTGGCAGATGATTTCGGCGACAAGCTATCGGCAGTGAGTTGTCTTTCCCCCACGTTATTCTATGACGGATGGAATACCCCCTGGTATAAATGTTTTCTGCCCCTGGCATTTATTACGCCCCTGAAAAGATTCCTCTATTTTAAAGAAGAACCTCCTTATGGGATAAAAAATGAACAAATACAGCGCTTGATGCACCGGTATTATAGTAATACCGGGTTGCACAACAGCGAACACGTAGCACGTTACGGTTACCCGTATTTTCCCGTCACCCTTTTTTATCAATTGCACCTTTTGGTAAGGCATCTTTCCAAGAGATTACCGAATATCAACGTGCCGCTGCAGCTGATCCAGGCGCGTAACGATGATATCACCAGCGTTAAAAACTCCCAGTTCATATATGACAGGGTTAAATCCAGCGATAAGGAACTGATCTTATTGGACAATTCATACCACGTCATCACCGCCGACCAGGAACGGGAAAAAGTGGCGGAAAAAGTAGATAGCTTTTTTAAAAAAATCATTCTTCAATCCGCGGTATAATATTTTCTTCACCCTAAAACTTTCCATTTCTTGAGCTATAATCAGGCCATTGGCAGAAAATTGATTAGAGGCAGAATGAAAAACAGGAGACAAAGACAATGATTAAGGTAGAGGGGATAACCAAAAAAATTAAAAATAATATTGTTTTAGATGGTGTAAACCTCGAAGTAAAGGACCGGGAGATCCTGGGTATCGTGGGCCCAAATGGAGCAGGCAAGACCACCCTCTTAAATATAATCGCGGGGATTTGGCCAGCGGATAAGGGCAATGTGGAGATTGACGGGGCCAATCTGGTTAAAGGTAAGGAGGCGATAAGGCAGAAGATCGGGTATGTGCCTGATCTTCCTTTTCTCTATCCTAAGCTTAGCGGCAGGGAATTTTTGTCTTTTGTCGGCACGCTCTACAAGCTGGATGCCCAAAAATTAAATCAGAAGATTTCTGAATTGGAAAAGGCTTTAGAGCTTTCTTTCTGGCTGGACGAGCTAATGGACGGTTATCCCCGCGGGGTAAGGCAGAAAATGACCCTCGCGGCCATGCTCCTGCATTCGCCGAAGATCATTCTTCTGGATGAGCCTCTCACCAATCTGGATCCCAAAAGCAGCAAATTAGTAAAAGAATTATTACAGAGCATGGCCAGGTCCGGGGCATCTATTTTACTTTCTACGCATATATTAGAGATAGCCGAAAGGCTTTGCCAGCGCATAGTAATTATCCATGAAGGCAAAAAGATCGCCGAGGGGTCTATAGACGAACTAAGGGAATTGGCAAAAAGCCCCGGCAGTAATTTGGAAGAAATATTTTTACAACTCACCGGCGGGGAAAAATATACCGAGCTGCTCAAACACCTTACTTAAACCTATGTTTGTCTTTCATTGGTTTATCATCCAGCTAGAGATCCTCAGGAATTTATTTAAAGAAAATAAGAAAGAGTTTTTCTTTAGGGATCTTTGGCATATGCTGATCATCCTATTCGGACTGGCGTTATTATATATTTTTCTTATTTCCATGTTCCATTTTATCCAGGTAAAAAATATGCCTGCCTTTGATTTTGCCATTATCTTTTTTTCCTTTACTTTATTAGTATTGATACCCTTAGTCTTTTATAGCGCGGTTGTCTGCAGCCTGTCTTTTTTCTTTCAAAAAGAAGAAAACTATTTTTATTTTTCCCTGCCTGTTAACAGGGTATCTGTTTTTAGCGTAAAATTCATCCAGACATATATTCATACGGCCTGGATGGGGTTTTTGGGGCTTATGGCTTTTTTAGCCGCTGTGCAGCATTATTTTAGGACTACCCCTTTAATTTATCTTACGGGAAGCGTTAGTTTTCTGATCTTTCTTTTGATCCCTGTATGCCTGGCGGCGATCTTGGTAATGGTTGTTTCCCGTTTTTTTCCTTTTGCGCAGGTAAAGGGCATGCTCACCGTTATCGGCCTTTTTGTAGGTAGCGTCCTGGTTTCCGCTATCCGGCTGATGCAGCCGGAAAGGCTGGTTACCGCGGAAGGCAAAATGCAATTAGTGACCTGTGTCCAGAATTTACATAAACCCTGGATGACCATTTTTCCCAGTGAATGGGTAACTAACATTTTATTTGCCCAGATCCAAAAAGACACCGGCAGCATTATAGTCAACTTCTTAAGCCTTCTGGGGTTGGCATCGGTATTGGTAATTTTGGTTTATATCTGCGCCAAGCTTTTTTATGAAAAGGTTTGGGTGGACGCGACAGTAGTTTCTCTTTCTTCATCTAAGGCTTTCACATGGCAGGCGCTCCTCAATATCTTCCCCGTTTCTTTGCGCGTATTTATCCGGAAAGATTTATTGAGTTTTTACCGGGATACCATAGAAAAAGGTTCGCTCTCGATCCTTATTCCTTTGGGTTTTGTGTACTTTTACAGCGTCTATCTGCTTAATCGGCAGCTGCACATAGTCCAGGAACCGATTTTTTCTTTTCTCTATATTTATCTTTTTAACTTTTTTTATTCTGCCGTAGTCATTTCGGGCTTAAGCGGCCGCTGGGTATTCCCCAGCGTAAGCTCGGAGGGAAATAATTTCAGACTGATCAAGGGTTCCGCGACTTCCCTCAACGATTTCTTGAAAGCAAAATTTTTATTAGGTTTTATTCCCTTGCTGTTTTTAGGCGAAGTGCTTATCTGGGGGTCTCTCTTTATATTGGGCGTACACTTTCCGCTGGCGCTGATTTCCAGCCTGATTATGGCTGTATTGTGCTGGGGGATAACTTTAATCTGTCTGATTTTAGGGATGAAAGAAGCAGATTTTTCTATAAAAGAACCTTTGGATTTCGCCTTAAGTTATAAAGGTTTTCTCTGTTTAGCCTGTGAAGGTATCTTTACTGCCGTTATAATTGTTTTGGTCGGTATCCCCACCACGCTGTTTCTCATTAAGGAGTTTTCCGGCGCTTTCTTTGTTTCGTTGTTCATCAGCCTCCTTGTAACTTTTATCATCTTAAAAATATTGTACCGTTTGTATGCATCGAGCCTTGTTGAGCTTTCCAGAAAGGAAGTCTGAGCTTCTTAGAGAGGAATGAAATATGGCAAATTTTTCTTTTGATATTGTTTCGGAAGTAGACCTGCAGGAAGTGGATAACGCGGTAAATCAGGCAAATAAAGAGCTGGCCCAGCGGTATGATTTTAAGAACAGCAAGTCCTCTATTGCCTACGACCGGAAAGAGAAAAAGATCACCCTGCTTGCGGATGACGATTATAAGCTAGCCGCCCTTACCGATATTTTGGCTACCCGCATGGCCAAAAGAAATATTTCTCTCAAATCGCTTAAATTTAATGACCCGGAAAAGGCCTTTGAAGGCTATCTGCGTCAGGCAGTGGAAATATGCACGGGTATTGATAAGGAAAAGGCGAAAGAACTGGTGGGTATTATAAAAGGGCTGGGTTTAAAAGTGCAAACTCAAATTGAAGGGGAAAAAATAAAGGTCAGTTCGCCGAAGAAGGACGAATTGCAGGCTGTGATCGCGCATCTCAAGGCATTGAATTTTTCCCTGCCGCTTGGTTTCTGCAATTATCGTTAATCGGATGTGGCCTGGCCGTATTTACAAGTCTTATTTTGTCTTCTCTCCGTGTCATAGGGGTTTGACTTCTTAGCTGTCCGTGATAAAATATATTAGAAGGGGGTCTTTGGTTGGGGAAAATAAACGCCTTAATCTCACTGATAGTATTGTTAGCTTTCACTAATCTTTTTGCTCAGGGTGCGGATGATACTCGCAGCCGGGAGATCTCAGAATATACCAAAAACATTAAGCTTAATCCAAAAGATGCCGGAGCCTACATTAACCGCGGGGATACCTATGTTGCAATGGCTAAATACGATCAAGCCATTTTAGATTACAGCAAAGCCATTGAGATAGACCCTAAGAATGCAGTAGCCTACACTAACCGCGGGAACGCTTATGCCGCAAAGGGCGACTATAACCAGTCTATTTCGGATTTAAGCGCAGCCATCAAACTCAACCCTAGCTTTGGCCCATCCTACAAGTACCGAGCAGCCGCTTATCTTTCAGCAAAACAATATGACAAAGCCTGGGATGATCTGCATGAGGCAGAGAAGCTCGGTACTAACATTGATTCCAGTTTTTTTAATGAACTGATCAAGGCTTCAGGAAGGCAAAATTAAATACGATAAAAAAGGAGGAGGAAAAAGATGAAAGTAAGGATTAAACAGGGATATCTAAGGAAAATAAGCGGTTTAATTTTATTGG
>CAIRWO010000151.1 GCA_903882345.1 Candidatus Omnitrophota bacterium
CATTGGTAACGATAAAGTTGACCAATATTGTCAGGATAATAAAATACTGATACTTCTACGCCTACCATTTGATAGGGATATAGCGCTGCTATATTCACGCGGAATTCCGCTGGTTCAGGAGAAACCGGAATATAAAGAAAAATTCCAGAAGATGTTTGAAACGATAACAAGGGGGAGACTATGAAACTTGGGATAATTATCTATTCGAATGACGCGGAAACAGTCTGGAACGCTTTCAGATTAGGCGTTTTTTTACTTAAACAGAAAGACGAGGTTCGAGTATTTCTGCTGGGTAAAGGAGTGGAATGCGAATCTCTAGATACTGATAAATTCAAAGTTACCGAGCAAATAAAACAGCTTATCGATGATGGTGGCAGTATTCTATCGTGTGGCTCGTGCCTTAAAATAAGGAACTCGCAAGGGTCTGCAACCTGCCCTCTTTCAACGATGAAAGACTTTTACGATATAGTAAAAGAGAGCGATAAAGTATTAACATTTTAAGGAAATACATGAAACAGATAGTCGTTATAAGCGGAAAAGGCGGAACGGGGAAGACGATTCTTGCAGCGTCTTTTGCTGCTTTAGCTAAAAATAAAATAATGGTCGATTGCGATGTCGACGCCGCGGATTTACACCTTTTATTGCATCCGGCCATAAAAGAACGCCATGAGTTTAGAAGCGGGAAGACCGCGAAGCTTGATAAGAAAATATGCACTCAGTGCGGTAAGTGTGTTGTTCTGTGTCGTTTTGATGCTATAAAAGACGATCTGACCATAGATCCTATATCGTGCGAAGGATGCGGTTTATGTAGCCTCATATGCCCTGCGAGCGCTATAACTATGGAAGAAAATATAGCCGGTGAGTGGTTTATATCGGATACAAAATATGGACCTTTTGTCCATGCGAAGTTAGGCATTGCCGAAGATAATTCCGGTAAGCTTGTCGCGAAAATACGGCAGGTGGCCAGGGAAATCGCTGAAAAAGAAAGTTTAGATTATGTAATTATTGACGGCCCTCCCGGCATAGGCTGTCCTGTGATTGCTTCATTGTCCGGAGTTGACTGTGCCCTGGTTGTGACCGAGCCTACGCTTTCAGGTCTTCATGACGCGAAAAGGGTTATAGAAGTTGCTGAGCACTTTAAGATACCAGTAAAGATGGTAGTGAATAAATATGATCTTAATAATGATATGACCTGCGATATTGAAAGTTTCTGTAATAGTAAAGGCATTGCTGTCATCGGTAAAATAGGTTTTGACAAGGCTGTTGTGCAGTCGATGGTCGCGGGCAAGACGATCATTGAGTATTGTGACGGCGCTCTCAAGGAAGAGATCGTAAAGATCTGGAAAGAACTGGTGGCATAAGATGCATATGCACAAAGAAAATAATAAAGAGAGCAGGTTGATCATATCGGCAGGTTTAAATTTTGTTACGACTATTGTGCAGGTCGCTGGCGGCTTGCTTTCAGGAAGCCTTTCGCTTCTTTCCGATGCACTGCATAACTTCAGCGACTCAATAGCGCTGGCTATCAGTGTTATCGCGGTGCGCCTGTCCAAAAGGAAAAATACTGAGGCTCAGACGTTCGGTTACAAGCGCGCTGAAATTTTAGCGGCGCTCTTTAATGCCTGTGTTTTAGTGGTGGTTTCATTTTTTCTCTTTAAAGAGGCGATCTCCAGGCTTATAAATCCCCATTCCGTAAATAGCATTATTATGTTGCTTGCAGCTTCGGTGG
>CAIRWO010000152.1 GCA_903882345.1 Candidatus Omnitrophota bacterium
CTATAAGTGGTTTCAGCCCAAACGGGTATTAATAATAGGCTCCGGTACAGGTAATGATGTTTGGGTTGCCCGTGAGGCCGGGGTTGACCATATAGATGCCGTCGAGATCGATCCGCTTATCCTGGAGCTGGGCTATCGCAAACACCCGCAGCGCCCCTACGACAGCGAAAAAGTAAAAGTATTCATAGATGACGCGCGTTCATTCATACACCACGCTTCTGAAAAATATGATATGGTCGTTTATGGGACATTGGATTCTCACGCTACTCTTTGCGTAACTTCTTCCATACGCCTGGATAATTATGTTTATACTCAAGAAGCCCTTCAAGAGACACGCCGTCTGCTTAGGCCGGGAGGTGTAGTTGTTTTACTTTTTTCTGTTCCCACGGATTGGATGAAAAACAGGCTCCTTGAGACCGTGCGCGATGTATTTGGTTCCGAAAATACTCGTTATCTGATTTTGGGTCCGCGTTTATTCAATCTTATGATTGTTGCCGGCCCAGGGATCAGGCAGGCAATTTTGACGAATCCGGATTTATCCAATATTTTGTTGCCTTTGCCGGCACGGATGAATATAACTCTTCCAAAAGATGACTGGCCGTATCTATATCTTACGCATCCTGCGATTCCGCATCTTTATGGGGCAGCGCTGATACTCCTTATTTGTCTTTCCGCTGTCTTGATCTTCATTTTTTCTCCGCTTCGCGGCGGGAAAATAGATCCCTTATTTTTCTTGCTGGGATGCGCTTTCCTGCTTCTGGAAACGAAAAGCGTAACTACGCTTTCTTTACTTTTTGGGTCTACCTGGTTGGTAAACGCCATAGTATTTTCATCTATCCTGGCCATTGCCTTATTGTCTAATTGGCTTGTTATGGCAAAGCGGCTGGTAAATCCATTGTGGTCTTTTGGCGGTTTAATTCTATCTTTAGTCTTCGTATATTTCTTGCCGTTCAGCAGCCTTTTGGAATTTAATTTTTTTGTAAAGATTTTGTTAGCAGGGATATTAGTCGCTTTACCGATTTTCTTTTCCTCTGTGATATTTGCCATTATCATTCAATCTACGAAAGATATTGGGATTTCTCTGGGTTCTAACCTTTTAGGAGCCGTAGTCGGAGGATTCCTTGAATATTTATCTATGCTGTGGGGTTTGCGGGCTCTTTATATAATAGCTTTAGGCTGCTATATAATCGCGGTTTTCTTACTATGCAGCCGGCGCAGGCAATGATATAATAAGATTATTATGAAAGTCCTTCTGCATACTTGTTGCGCGCCCTGTTTGATTTATCCCCTGGAAAGATTAAAGGCTCAAGGCTACGAGGTGGAAGGGTTTTTTTATAACCCTAACATACACCCGTTTAACGAATACAAGAACAGGAAACAGGCAGTAATCGATTACAGCCGGATTGCTCAAGTAAATGTCGTTTACCCCGAATATGAGCCGGCAGAGTTCTTTCAGGCGGTAAACTCCAAAGAAAAAAATCCCGGCAGGTGCCGGTTATGCTGGCAGCTGCGCCTTGAAAAGACCGCGCAGCTAGCCAAAGAAAGAAAATTCGATTTATTTTCTACGACCCTGCTGGTAAGCCCTTACCAGGACCAGGGGGTAATTAAGAATACCGGCAGCGATATCTCGGCGCAAGAAGGAGTAAATTTTTATTATGAAGATTTCCGGCCGGGCTTTCGTAAGGCGCATGAAGAGGCGCGCATCCAGGGTATCTACTGTCAGAATTACTGTGGATGTATTTATTCGGAGATAGAACGATGCAGGCAATCGGCAAGACCCTGATCGTTTTTGGCGCCGTCTTGATTTTAGCCGGAGCGTTACTTACCTTTATCAATAAAGTACCGTTTCTTGGGAAGCTGCCCGGTGATATATATATCGAGAAGAAAAATTTTACCTTTTATTTTCCTTTAATGACTTCACTACTAATCAGCATTATCCTTTCGCTGTTATTCTGGTCATGGTCACGCCGGTAAAAAATATGTTAAAAACAATTGTGGTTATTTTCACGGCAGCTGCCTGCTGCCTGCTGCCTGCTGCCTGCTGTTTTTCTGCCGAGAAATATGCCCGCGTGGCGATAGCCCAGGACGTTGAACGTTTTGGGCTTTCGGTAAACGGCTCATACAGCATAATTGACGCCCGGGATAAAAAAATATTATCCAGCGGTAAGTTTCTTACTGCCACGGCATCCTGCGGCAAGGCAGGGATTATTATTGACGGGGTAGAGTATAAAACAGACAGGCTTTTTATCCAGGCAGCCGATCCGGAGGTGGTCGTCATAAACGGCAGAAGATACCGCGGGAATATCCGCTTGATCAAAAAAGACAATTTACATTTGCTCGTGGTAAATGACGCCGAACTGGAGGATTATATAAAAGGAATACTCTATCATGAAGTATCGCATTACTGGCCGGAAGAGGTGCTTAAGGCGCAGGCGGTTGTCTGCCGTACTTACGCGCTTTACCAGATGGCTGAAAATTCCAGCCACGATTTTGACGTTACCAATGATGTCTATTCGCAGGTCTACGGCGGTAAAACCTCCGAGCGCTACCGCACGAATAAGGCGGTTGAGGAGACAAAAGGGATTGTACTTGTTTATAACGGCAATGTTTTCCCCGCCTATTTCCATGCCACCTGCGCCGGCCATACCGAAAACGCCTCTTTGCTTTGGGACATATACCTGCCGCCGTTAAAGGGAGTAAGCTGCGCTTTTTGTAAGGAGTCGCCGCATTTTAACTGGCATCAGGTAATCGCGCTGAGTGATTTAAAAGATACCTTGGTTAAGGCGGGGTATAAGGCTTGCGGTGACATAAAGGCAATTGAGATTTTAGGCCGGGATAATTCCGGTAGAGCAAGGGAACTAAAAATCAAGACCAGCAAAGACGACCTTGCGCTTTCCGCAAAAGACTTCCGTAACAGCCTTGGTCCAAATGTCATAAGGAGTACAAATTTCCAAGTAAACATTGCCGGCAGCGACGCGGTATTTGAAGGCCTGGGCTGGGGCCACGGCGTGGGGATGTGCCAGTGGGGCGCTTATTTTATGGCCAAAGAAGGCCGCAGCTATAAAGATATTCTCCAATATTATTATCCCGGTTCAGAATTGTCGCAAGATTGAAATATGAACTTACACTTAGCAATTTCGCGTTTGTCTTGTTTTGTTCTCGCAGCACCGCTTGCCCCGACCC
>CAIRWO010000153.1 GCA_903882345.1 Candidatus Omnitrophota bacterium
AATACTGCCTGGCTGCTCACGCCTGAATCAAACCAGACATCAAGGATATCTGCGCCCTTGGTAAAAGATTTTCCTTTTTTGCACTCGGGGCAAACCAATCCTTCAGGCAGGAAATCTTTTATCTCGCGGCCAAACCAGCTGTCAGTGCCTTCCTTGGCAACGAATTTCGCGAAATTCTCAATTACCTTTTCGTTAAAAAATTCCTCCTTGCATTCATTGCAGACTAAAGCCGGCACAGGCACTCCCCAGTATCTTTGCCGGGATAAACACCAATCCGGCCGTAATTCTACCATTGCGGAGATCCTCTCCCTGCCTGCCTCGGGGACCCATTGCACGTTATCTTTTATTGCCGCAAGGGCTTTTTTCCTTAGGTCATTGTGGTCTATGGTCAGGAACCATTGCTTGGTCGCGCGGAAGATGATCGGATTCTTGCAACGCCAGCAATGCGGATAGGAATGGGGAAATTTCGACTCCAAAAGCAGCGCCCCGCCTAACTGTAATTTTTCAATGATCGCCTTATTGGCATCATAAACATTCTGCCCGGAGAATTCTCCGGCACTGGCGTCAAATTTACCTCGTGAGTCCACCGGCATGACTATTTCCAGTCCATATTTTAAACCGGTCTGGTAATCTTCCGCCCCGTGCCCCGGCGCGGTATGGACGAGGCCGGAACCCTCCTCCGAAGAAACATAATCAGCCAAGACGACTTTTCCCGTCCTTAACCCAAACGGGTGGTCATAGCTTAAGCCTTCCAGGTCTTTGCCTTTCAATTCTTTTATTACTTTATAATCATCGATGCCCATTGTCGTCAAAACCGAAAGCCGGACATTCGCAATGATCAGGTTGCCTTTAGCTGTCTTGATATAGGAATAGATAAAATCCGGATGCACTGCCACAGCCACATTGGCGATCAGCGTCCAGGGAGTGGTTGTCCAGATTACCAGAGAAGCATCGGCAGCAAACTCTTTGGCATCTTTTAATTTAAATTTTACGAATACGGAGGGCGAGGTATGATTTTCATATTCGACCTCTGCTTCGGCAAGCGCTGTTTCGCATTTAAAACACCAGTTCACGGGCTTCAGCCCCCGCTTAATGTAGCCTTTTTTGAATAATTCATTAAACGAGGTAACGATCGCCTCCTCGTATTCATGGCTTAATGTAAGGTAAGGATTATCCCAGTCACCAAAAACACCCAGGCGCTTAAACTGTTCCCTCTGGCTGGATACATATTTCATCGCGTATTCATAAGCCTTCTTTCTAAAATCCAACTGCTGGATCTGATATTTGCTGATTTTGAGTTCTTTAAATAATTGGTGCTCAATAGGCAGGCCGTGGCAGTCCCAGCCGGGGACATAGGGAGAAGAAAACCCCTGCATGGTTTTATATTTTACTACGATGTCTTTCAGCGTCTTATTCAGCGCGTGGCCGATATGGATATCGCCGTTTGCATAGGGCGGGCCGTCATGCAGGACGTATTTGGGCTTACCTTCTGATTGCTTTTGTATCAGCCGGTAGAGATCCTCATTTTTCCAGCGTTCCAGTAAAAGCGGTTCCCGCTTGGGCAAATCCGCCTTCATCGGAAAATCCGTCTTGGGTAAATTTAAGCTATCTTTATATTCCATATTTAGCGATGAATATCTTCAGGTCTTTCTTCAGCTTTGCCGGGATCATTTTCCTGTCGGTAATTATTGCGTCTTTTAGGCTACTACCGCAGCTGCATTTCCTCTCTACGGGCATAGCCTTAACGATCTCCCGGATGATCTTCTTGGCGTTATCGACATTTTTTAACAAATTCTGTATGATCATTTCCACGGTGACCGACTCTTTTGATTTATACCAACAATCGTAATCAGTGATCGCGGCAAGCGTAACATAGCAGATCTCTGCTTCCCGGGCAAGCTTGGCCTCCGACATATTGGTCATACCGATAATGTCCATTCCCCATTTCCGGTACAATTCCGATTCCGCGCGCGTAGAAAATGCCGGGCCTTCCATATTTATGTAAGTCGCGCCTTTATGCACGGTAAAACCAAACCGCTCTGCCGCCGAGGCGACTGCCGCGGCAGTTTCCGGGCATACCGGGTCGGCAAAACTTATATGTCCAACTATCCCGTTGCCGAAAAAAGACATCGGCCGCGCCTGGTTTGTCCGGTCAACGAACTGGTAGGGAATGACAAAATCCAGCGGCTTAAAATCCTCGCGCAGGCTTCCGCAGGCGGTTACGGAAATGATCCTTTCCACGCCGAGTTTTTTCATTCCGTAAATATTTGCCCGGTAATTTATTTCGCTGGGTAAAATACGATGGCCGATGCCGTGCCGCGGCAGGAACACAACTTCTTTTGCCTCAAGCTTTCCCGTAATAAATTTATCCGAAGGCTTGCCAAAAGGCGTTGTTACTGTGATCTTTCTTACATTTTTTATGCCTTCAATATTGTACAGGCCGCTTCCGCCGATAATCCCGATTTTTCCCAATTTTACCTCCTTGCATAGTAAATGCACACCAAATCATCCGATAGATTTGGGTGTTGCGTAGCAAACGCACACCGAACCATTCCCGCAGTAGGCGGGACACCCAACAATCCTTTATGTTGGGGTGCCTTTTAGGTTCGGGTGCTGCTAAGTTCACCTGCGCGTTCAGCTGCCCTTTTAACGGCCTCAGATAACCCGCCTCCGCGATGAAGAATTTCCAATGCCGCTTCGGTCGTACCGGCCTTTGAGGTAACCTGTTTTCTTAATGCTGAAGGCGACAGGCTTTCTCTTTTTAAAAAGCTTATTGTGCCGTTAAAAGTGGTATTTACCAGGAATTTCGCGTCTTCCGCGCTAAAGCCTATCTCTTGGGCGGCTTTTTGAAAATCCCCTAAGAAAACATTTTTTTTCTCTGCGGGAATATTTTTTGGGTTGAGGTTTCCGGATTCCAGAAAATTGCAAACGTAGGCCGGACCGCTCCCCGATACGGCAGTGGCCTGATTCATCATAGATTCTTCGATCACCAGTGTCTCGCCGAGATAATCAAACAAATTTTCTACCAGGTCCAGATCATCCAAACTGGCAAATTTTCCCTGCGCCAAACAACTCATCCCTTCGCCGACCCTTGCCGCTATATTCGGCATTACCCTGATCACCCGGACCGGCCCTAATTTTTCTTCAATGCGGGATGTGCTTATGCCGGCGGCAATGGAAATGAACAATTTATTTTTTCCCGCGTCGCCGATTTCCGACAGAATATCTTCAAAATCCTGCGGTTTGACTGCCAGGATGATGATCCCCGCGTTACCCGCCAGCTCAGTTATGCTCCCGATGGTAATTATCCCCTGAAGGCCATCGATCTTGGCCCGCTCTTTATCAAAAACCAGGATATCGTAATTATTTTTTAGCTGTTGGGCGATTGCTGAGCCCATATTACCGTAACCGATAATACCTATTTTCATCGTCTTTTAACTTTTAAAAAGCGCCCTGCCTATCCTGACCATTGTCGCGCCTTCTTCAATCGCAGCTTCAAAATCATCGCTCATACCCATAGATAAAGTCGACAGTTGGAAGTTAGAAATTGCCAGAGAGTTAATCTTATCCTTGAGTTCTCTTAATCTGCGAAAATAAGGGCGGCTGTTCTCCGG
>CAIRWO010000154.1 GCA_903882345.1 Candidatus Omnitrophota bacterium
AGGGCAGAAACGCGCACAAGAGGTTCCTTCCCAGGGCAAGATCGCCGTTCTTGGTTGCGGTTCCGTCGGCAATGACCTCGCCTTTTTCAATATGTTGGCCGACTTTTACCAGCGCGCGCTGGTTTAAACAGGTATCGGCATTTGTGCGCATAAACTTCTTCAGGTGGTATGTGTTTTTACCGATTGTGATCGTAGAGGCGTCTACGCTGGTTACTTTTCCTGTTTCTTTGGCGACAAGCACCGTGCCGGAATCCCGCGCTACCTTTTCCTCCATTGCCGTGCCGACAACCGGAGACTCTGTGATCATCAACGGCACTGCCTGGCGCTGCATATTTGAACCCATCAGCGCGCGGTTTGCGTCGTCATGCTCCAAGAACGGTATCAACGAAGCGGCAACAGAAACTAATTGTTTGGGAGAAACATCCATATACTCGACTTGTTTCGGCGGGACTTTGGGGAAATCTCCTCTAAAACGGCAGGAGATTTCTTTATCTAAAAAGTTTCCTTCGCTGTCAATCGGAGCGTTTGCCTGAGCAACCATTTTGTCTTCTTCGATATCGGCAGTCAGGTAATCGATCTTTTTGGTTACCCTGCCATCTTCGACTTTTCTGTAAGGAGTTTCAATTAAACCAAGGGGATTGACGCGGGCATAAGTGCTCAAGGAGGAGATCAGGCCGATGTTCGGGCCTTCAGGCGTCTCAATCGGACAAACCCTGCCATAATGCGACGGATGGATATCCCTGACTTCAAAACCTGCCCTTTCGCGCGATAAACCGCCGGGGCCAAGAGCGCTCAGCCTTCTCTTGTGGGTCATTTCCGCCAAAGGATTTACCTGGTCCATAAATTGCGAAAGCTGGCTGCGGCCGAAGAAATCGCGGATCTGATTGGATAACAATTTTGAATTAACCAGATAATGGATGCTTAAATTACCAAGGTCGCCTAATATACTCAAGCGTTCTCTTATCGAGCGCTCAACGCGGGCAAGCCCGATACGGATCTGGTTCTGGATCAATTCACCTACTGTCTTTACGCGGCGGTTTCCAAGATGATCAATATCGTCAATCTTGCCTTCCCCGTCTTTTAATTTGATCAGGTACTCGATGACCTTAATTACGGTTTGCGAATCAAGGATGCGTTTTTCCAGCGAGACATCCAGTCCGAGTTTCCGGTTAAGGATGAACCTGCCGGCGCGCTCTAAGTCATAGCGTGCGGGGTCAAAAAAGAGGCGGTAAAACAGCGTCTCGGCTGATTCCTTGGTCACCGGTTCAGTCGGCCGCATCTTGCGGTAAAAATCAAGATAGGCCTCTTCTTTATTTTTCGTATAATCTTTCTTTAAAGTATTGACGATTTCCGGGTATTCTTTACTGAAGGCGGAAAGGATCTCCTGATCGGTTGAGTAACCGAGGATCCTTAAGAGTTGTGTTGCGGGAAAATTCCTGCGCCTGTCTACATAGGCGAGGATCGTTTCCGACAGGTCATATTTAAATTCCAGCCACGCCCCGCGATAGGGGATTACCCGGCCGTAAAATATTTTCTTGCCGGTAGGATGGCCTTCTTCTTCGAATGATACGCCGGGTGAACGCTGCAACTGGCTGACCACTACGCGCTCATCGCCGTTAATGATAAAGGTGCCGGTTTCCGTCATCAGGGGGAGATCGCCGAAATAGGCATCCTGTTCTTTGGTTTCCTGCGGGACGGTAATGCGAAACTTAACCTTAAGGGAGGCGGCATAAGTCATACCCCGCTTCTTGGATTCCCCAAGGTCGTATTTTGGCTTGCCTAAAGTGTAACTAATGAATTCCAGCTTTACCGAACGGTCGGCATTTTCTATAGGAAATATCTCCGTAAAGACTTCCTGCAGCCCCTGAAGCTTTCTTTCCTGTGCAGGGACATCTATCTGGAGAAAC
>CAIRWO010000155.1 GCA_903882345.1 Candidatus Omnitrophota bacterium
GACAGTCGCCATTAATCCGCAGGATGCCTAAGTTTGGGTTCAATCCTCCCGTAAGAAAAGAATTTCAGCTTGTAAATTTAAAAGACCTGAACAAAATAAAAGAAACACCAGTGACCCTTGAGTTACTTGAAACAAAAGGGCTCATTGAACATAAAACAAAACTTGTGAAAGTGCTTGGTGATGGTGAAATCAAGCATGCCTTGACAGTTCAGGCACATGCTTTCTCAAAAAGGGCTAAAAATGAAATTGAGAAAGCCGGCGGAAAAATAGAAATTATCAATGCTTAGCGCATTAGTTAATTCTTTCAAAATACCCGACCTTAAAAAACGCCTTATCGTAACGGGTGCTCTTTTGGCAATTTACCGTGTTGGTTGTTATATTCCGACACCCGGCATAGACGGTAATGCGTTAGCAGAATTTTTTAACCGTATTGCCAGGACGCAAGGCGGCACGCTCTTTGGAATTATTAATATGTTTTCAGGCGGCGCAATGGAAAGATTGACTATTTTTGCGCTGGGTATTATGCCTTATATTTCATCGTCGATCATTTTGCAGCTTTTGACTGCAGTAGTGCCGGCGCTGGAAAAGATCGCTAAAGAAGGCAAGGCGGGGTATGAAAAGATAAATCAGTATACCCGTTATGGTACAATCGTTCTTTCGATAGTGCAGTCTTTTTTTATCGCTCTTTGGCTTGAAAACCCGGCCCGGTTTGAAGGCTTAAGAATAGTTATGTATCCGGGGTGGGGATTCCGGATTCTGACTGTCTTGACTCTTTCCACAGGCACCATATTTATTATGTGGCTGGGAGAGCAGATACAGGAAAGAGGTATAGGTAACGGTATTTCTCTTATCATTACCGCAGGCATCATTTCAAGAATTCCTGCTGCATTGCATCAGTTATATGTGCTTGTTTCGCCGTTCGCCGCATCCCGCAGGCAGATCCAGCCGTTTACGCTTCTGATTATGGCTGCGTTTTTTGCGATAGTAGTGTTTGCGGTAATTATGATTACGCAGGGACAAAGAAAGATCCCCGTGCAATACGCGCGCAGGATCGTCGGCAGGAAGATTTACGGAGGGCAGAATACTTATATTCCTCTTAAGGTCGATACCTCCGGCGTTATTGCGATTATCTTTGCGCAGTCAATAATATTATTTCCCGCAACGTTGGCGTCATTTATTCCGAATCCGGGATTTCAAAGGCTTGCACAGGGGCTTGTCAGAGGGCAGGTTCTTTACACGGGAGTTTACGCTCTTTTAATAGTTTTCTTTTGCTATTTTTATACGGCAATAGTTTTTAATCCGCTTGATCTTTCTGAAAATATGAAGAAATACGGTGGGTTCATTCCGGGGATCAGGCCGGGTCAGCCGACTGCCGAGTTTCTTGATTATGTCATGACCCGTATAACATTGGCGGGTGCTTCATTTATCGCGGTTATAGCCATTTTTCCTGATTTTATCATGGCTACACTTAAGATCCCATATCTTGTGGCTTCATTCTTTGGTGGAACCGGCATACTTATTATCGTAGGTGTTATGCTTGATACATTAAAACAAATTGAATCGCATCTTTTAACTCATCATTACGAAGGTTTTATTAAATCCGGGCATATCCGGGGAAGAAGATAATGCGTATAATTTTATTAGGGCCGCCGGGGGCGGGAAAAGGGACCCAGTCAAAGAAGTTAGCTGAAAAGCTTGATCTGCCGCATATTTCAACCGGCGATATCCTAAGGAAGAATGTTAAAGAAGGCACTGCTTTAGGGAAAGAAGCCAAGGATTATATGGAAAAAGGGCTGCTGGTCCCCGATGAGTTAGTGGCCAAGATGCTTAAGGACAGGTTTGAAGAGCCGGATATCAAAAAAGGTTTCATACTTGACGGTTATCCCAGGGCTTTGACCCAGGCAAAGACACTGGATGATATTTTAAACAGCAAAA
>CAIRWO010000156.1 GCA_903882345.1 Candidatus Omnitrophota bacterium
CCGAGCGAAGCCCCGCCTCGCAGGGGCGGGGCGAGCGGTGCTGCGAGAACAAGACAAGGCAGACGCTGGGCAGTAAGCGAGAAAATACGGCAGGGGCATTTAAGAGATAATTCTTGCAAAAGAGGCGGGTTTAATATAAAATACAGCAATAATGAAAATATTCATTGATACTGCGAACGTCAAAGAGATCAGAGAGGCCGTAAGTTTAGGTATAATAGACGGCGTAACTACCAATCCTACCCTGGTAGCAAAGGAAAACAGGCAGTACACAGAGCTCCTGAAAGAGATCTGCTCTTTTTTGTCCGGGCCGGTAAGCGCGGAGGTGATCAGCCTGAATGCCGAAGGCATGGTTAGCGAAGCGCGGCAGCTGACCAAAATCGCAAAAAACATCGTCATTAAAATCCCCCTTATAAAAGAAGGCCTTAAGGCTGTAAAGATCTTAAGCGGTGAGGCCATAAAAACCAACGTTACGCTGTGTTTCTCCGCGACGCAGGCGCTTCTCTGCGCTAAAACCGGCGCTGACTATGTGTCGCCGTTCATCGGCAGGCTCGACGATATCTCTCAGGAAGGCATGGGCCTTATCAGAGACATAAAACAGATATATGCCAACTATAACTTTAAGACGCAGATAATCGTTGCCAGCATCCGTAATCCCCTGCATGTTTTAGAAGCGGCAAAACTCGGCGCAGACGTTGCTACCGTGCCGTTTGCGGTTATTGAGCAGCTGATTAAGCACCCGTTGACGGACATTGGTATCCAGAGATTCCTTGAAGACTACAAAAAGATCCCCCAAAAACAATAATGTTGGATAAATCATTCATCCGAAATCTAAACTGGAAATTTAATTGCAGGGTGTTTTACTGTTTAATGTTTTTTCTCTTTGGAGTCTGGGGTTTCTCTCCCGCCGCGCAGGACGTGAAAGAGCCGGTAACCGTTAACGGTGACAATGTGGAGTATTCAACGGACAACAAAGAAGTTACTGCCTCAGGCAACGTCTCCATTATTTACAAAGACACAAAATTAACCTGCGAAAAGATAAAGATCAACACCGAAACCAAGGACGCCGAAGCAACCGGCAATGTGAGGCTGGAAGATAAAAAAGGGATAATTGAAGGCAGAAAGATAATATATAATTTTCAAAATAAGACCGGCGTTATAATTGATGCCCGTTTTAGATCAAATCCTTATTTCGGAAGTGCGGAGAAATTAGATAAGATAAGCGACTCCAAGCTTGTCTGTTACCGCTCGTATGTTTCAACCTGCAGCTATGACGCGCCGCATTACCGCTTAAAGTCAAGACTGGTAAACTTTTACCCCGGTGATAAAGTGCAGATGAGAGATGTTACTTTTGACTTGGGGCAGGATAAGCAAGTCCCAGTATTTTATTTTCCCGGTTTTAACCATAGCCTTAAAGACCCGTTTATGCATATGCAGGTTACCGGCGGCAAAAAGAAAGAATGGGGGCCGTATTTACTTACCGCATCAAGGTACACCCTTAATGATTACATAAAGGGAAGGATCTATCTGGATTACCGCGGCTACCTGGGCACAGGTGAAGGTTTTATCACCAATTACAATACTAAAGTTGCGGGGACCGGCGATTTCAAGCTTTACTATACGCAGGAACGGGATAAATCCGGCAGGCTTGGGACAGGCGTTGACATACCGAAGGTATTCCAGAGATATTTGGTGCGCTGGCGCCATAAATGGGATATCGACCCGCAGACAAATTTTATTTCGCAATATTATAAAGTCGTCGATTCAAGGAGAGCACTCTTAGGCCCGGACAATAATTTTCTTAAGGATTATTTTCCCCGCGAATTCGACAAGGACAGCCAGCCGTTATCCTATTCTCAATTTCACCATTCTTTCAGTTATTCGGCTTTTGATGCTGTCTTCCAGAAACGCGTAAACTCCTGGTTCACGCAGCAAGAAAAATTACCGCAAATTTCTTATGGTTTGCCTGCCATCCGTATGGGCACAATGCCGTTCTTTTTTGAAAATAACAGTTCGTTCGGCCGCTTTACTTCAAAAAACGCCGCGCCTTCCAGCATCGATTTCGCTATGACGCGGCTCGATACCAAAAATAAGTTTTCTCTGCCGATGAAAGTAGCATTCCTTTATTTTACGCCCTTCGTTGCCAGCCGCGAGACTTATTATAATGATGATCTCTATGGTTCTTCATTGGCTCCGCGGACAATTTTTTATACTGGCGCGGATGTAAGCACGAAATTTTACCGGATACTGAACGTAAAAACCAACTTCCTTGGTTTGGATGTGGATGGCTTAAGGCACATTATCACGCCCAGCGTTGGTTATAGCTATAACCGCCAGCCGACGATCCCTAGTTACAGACTTAAGCAGATAGATTCCATAGATTCGATCGGGCGCAATAATTCGGTTGTTCTCGGGCTTTACAATAAGCTCCAGACAAAACGTAAAAATATGACCGTCGACTTACTCGATTTGCGCATTGACAGCGGGTACCTATTTTACGGGACTGATCCCATCTCAAATGTTAAAATGCGCGGTCAGCTTTCGGATTTCACGCTTAATCTCGACTTTTTTCCTTATTCATGGATGAAGCTTCATAGCGATGCGATTTACGCGGCTAAAGCAAATTATTTTAATCAGGTAAATGCCGATTTAAGCGTTAATTTGAGCAAGGACCGTTCTATAAGCCTGGGCCATCGTTATGAAAGGGGAAGCAGCAAGGAAATGACTTTCTCGACGGATTGGAGGCTTACGCCCAAATGGAAGTTCAACATTTACGGAAGATACCAGTTTGCCAATACTTCCACTATCGCAGGCGGCATAAGAGAGCAGCGCTATACTCTCACCAGGGACCTGCACTGTTGGGAAACGGATGTTAGCGTTGGTTCAGAAAATGGCAAGGGTGTAACTATTTGGTGGGTATTTAGGTTGAAGGCCTTCCCTGAGCTGGAATTTGATTTTAATAAGACTTATAGCGCGCCTAGGTCCGGTTCTCAAACCAATAATATTTAGCGAGGGAAATAATAAGATGAACATATCCATAATCGGCTCCGGTTATGTAGGTTTAGTTACGGGCGCCTGTTTTTCCGAACTGGGCAATAAGGTTATCTGTGCTGATAACGATGCCGGAAAAATAGAGAGCCTGAAAAAAGGCATCATTCCGATTTATGAGCCAGGCTTGAAAGAACTGATCTCGATAAACACAAAAAATAACCGGTTGAAATTTACCTCCAGCATAAAAGAGGCCGTGAATTCTTCGGAGATTATTTTTATCGCCGTAGGCACGCCTTCTTTAGGTAACGGCGAAGCAGACCTGACCGGCATAGAAAACGTGGCGCGTAATATCGCCCTGAATATGTCTGGTTACCGCCTGATAGTTGAAAAATCAACCGTGCCGGTGGAAACCGGGATGTGGGTTAAGCATACGATTAAAACCTATATCCGGTCTAAAAATAAATTTGATGTTGCCTCAAATCCCGAATTTCTACGTGAGGGGCAGGCGATAAATGATTTTATGCATCCTGACAGGATCGTCATCGGGGTTGAATCAAAAAAGGCCAGGGATCTCTTGGTGAGCCTTTATAAACCGCTGAAGGCAACGATGGTAATTACGGATATCAAGTCCGCGGAACTTATTAAGCATGCATCTAATTCGTTCCTCGCCGCAAAAATTTCTTTTATCAATGCCGTTTCCAGGATCTGCGATAAGGTAGGTGCTGATATCGGAGAAGTTGCCAGAGGGATCGGCCTTGATAGCCGGATCGGGAAGTCGTTTTTGAACGCAGGGATAGGCTACGGAGGTTCGTGTTTCCCTAAGGATCTCGATGCGTTTATCACGATTTCGGAAAAACTCGGCTATAATTTTAAACTGCTGGAAGCTGTAAGGCAGGTAAACCAGCAGCAGAAAGACTTTTTTCTGGCAAAGATAAAAGATTCGTTATGGGTAATAAAGGATAAGACAATCGGCATATTGGGACTGTCTTTTAAGCCGGACACGGATGATCTCCGCAATGCCCCTGCATTAGATATAATTAATGCCCTGTATTCAGAAGGCGTTCTGCTTAGGGCGTACGACCCTCAGGCAATGAATAAGGCTAAAGAAATTTTCGGCAATAATATAAAATTGTGTAAAGATTCTTATGAAACCGCTAAAGGCTGCGATTGTTTGATCGTCCTTACCGAATGGGATGAGTTCAAGGGGCTGGATTTTTCAAAGATCAAAAGGCTGATGAAACGGCCGTTAGTCATAGACGGCCGCAATATTTACGATCCCCTGATAATGAAAAAATCAGGTTTTACCTATGCCAGCATCGGCAGGAGAAGCGTATCGCATAAATGAACAGCTATATTAAAGAATTTAAAGAGAGAACGAAGAAGAGAAAAATTAATATTGCCGTTGTAGGCTTGGGCTATGTAGGCCTGCCCCTGGCGGTTGAATTTGCCAAAAAAGGATTTTCCGTTACGGGTATCGATGTAGACTCCGGCAGGGTGGAGGGGATTAATAAAAAAAAATCATATATAACGGATATTTCAAACAAAGACCTAAAAGAAATAATTTCCCGGGGTAAATTCTGCGCAGAAAATAATTTTTTTCCGCTTAGGGCCGCAGATGCAGTATTTGTTTGCGTGCCTACGCCTTTAAGACGGAAATACCATCCAGACATATCCTTTATTAAATGCGCGGTAAAAGAGATAGCAAGGAATATAAAAAAAGGCGCGCTGGTAGTTATTGAAAGTACCACTTATCCTGGGACAACAGAAGAAGTGATCCTGCCGATGCTTGAAACAGGCGGCAGGGAACACGGAAAAAGTTTCTACCTTTGTTTTTCTCCGGAAAGGGTCGATCCCGGCAATAAAAAGTTTCTTTTTAGGGAAATTCCCAAGGTGATCGGCGGTATTAATGCTGATGCGGCCGCGCTCGGCAGGATAATTTATGAGACGGTATTTGACAGGGTTGTGACCGTCTCCAGCACCAGGATAGCTGAGGCAACAAAGCTGTTGGAAAATACATTCCGTATCGTCAATATCGGCCTGATCGACGAAATGGCAATGATGGCTCATAAGATGGGGATGGATATCTGGGAGATCATTGCCGCCGCCTCGACAAAGCCGTTTGGTTTTATGCCGTTTTATCCCGGCCCCGGGGTAGGGGGCCACTGCATACCAAAAGATCCGCTGTACTTATAC
>CAIRWO010000157.1 GCA_903882345.1 Candidatus Omnitrophota bacterium
GCTGGGGATAGTTGTTATTTCCTTAGCGTGTATTGCAATATTTAAAAATCTGATCATTAAATCGGTGGTAACAGCGGCCGCCTCTCGCATCACAGGAGCGCCGGTGCATATGGACAGTTTTTCATTGAATATTTTAAGCTCAACTATACATATATCAGGATTTAAGATGTATAATCCCAGCGGCTTCCCGAAAGGCATACTCGTATCCTGTCCCAAGATAAAAGTTATATATGATCGCGCCACCTTGTTTAAGCAGAAACGTCACTTTTTAATTGTGGAGATCGAATTAAAAGAAATGGGGCTTACCAAAAACAAAGAAGGAAAACTCAACGTAGATTCGTTAAAAATAGTGAAGAACTCGGAGTTTTCTCCGCCTGTCCCCATGCAAGTCGATCTGCTCACCTTAAGCATCGGCAAGATTGTTTACAAGGACTACACGATCGGCACGGAACCCAGCGTGCGAGTCTACGATGTTAATGCGCATAAAAGCTATAAGGGTATTCCCACTGCCCAGCAATTGGCCTTACTTGTGCTTGCAGAGCCTATGAAGACGGCAGGAATAAAAGGCGCCGCGATATACGGGGTCGCTATGTTGACGGGCGGGATGGCGCTGCCGGTTCTCGCAGCAGCGACATTTATAGGTAAAGATAGCGTGCAGCAAATCATCGGTGTAAGTCTTGAACATGTGTATAAAGTGAGCCTTGAGGTAGTAGGGCGCATGGGGACGATCACCGAACACGATGCGTCAAAAGGGATTATTAAAGCCAATATCAATGGAACGATGGTAGCGCTTATACTTAAGAAGGGCGCTGGCAATAAGAGTGAAATAACGATCTCCGCGCGCAAATTCATGTTTCCCCAGCTTGATATTGCAGGAGGGGTTTTATATCAGATACTCGATAAACTGCAATAGATCATAAAAATGAATACAGTTACGTCATTTCTAATCCCCAAAACTCCTTGATATAGTAAGATATTACCCCTATAATAAAACCAGCTAAACGGAGGAACAATTAGGTTGCGCTATGAACCTTAGACCTGTTATCAACAGGATTTTCAGAAAAGACAAAATACATATAGGCGTCAAGGTAGCCCTGAAAAGGTATAGCATAGCGCACCTAAGCCTTAACAGGTACGATAAGGGATCTGCGGGATATGTCGTCAAGATCGATAAAGGTACCTATGTGGATATAAAGATGAAAGACGGCGGCAAGGTAGAGACATTCAGCCGGGCTGAGTTAGAAGTAAAGCCGTCTGTCCTTGCATTCTGCCCGCTCTGCAACTTCCATACAGAAGGGAAGACCGACGGCGGATGTGCGACCTGCGGCGCCACTAAGGAAGAGATAAAGGCTAAACTGCGGTTTTTGGAGGCGGAGTAGCGATAGAAATTGCCGCGTATCGCAAGGAATTCGCTCGAGCATTATCCATCAAAATACTGTTGTCCGGTCCGGCCAAAACGATCAAGGCTAAGTTTAATAAATGATTTTTATCGGCCTCTTTATAATATTGGCAATTGTTTTAATCGCGCCTTTTTCGGTTAAAAAAATCGAGGAAGAGCTTGAGATCTTTCTTTTTGTCATAGGCTGTATCGCCGTTACTATTACATCACAGTGGAGTGTATCTTTAATAAAAGAGGCTCTGGTTGAGCCAATAAAGATTACCCTTGCGGTTTTTATTGCCGGTTTTTTGTTTAGAATTTTACAAAAGCCGATCGCTCGTAGCGTAAATAAAATTGCCGATGCCACTGGAATAAGGCTATTTGCTTTTTTGGTAATAATAACGCTCGGTCTTTTATCGAGCGTTATTACTGCGATTGTATCCGCTCTTGTCTTGGTTGAAATAGTTACTCATCTTACCCTGGAAAGAAAAAATGAAATCCCCCTGGTAATACTTGCTTGTTTTTCCATAGGGTTTGGCGCGGCCCTAACGCCGATAGGAGAGCCGTTTTCAACTATCGCTATATCTAAACTTAAAGGCATGCCATATCAAGCAGATTTCCTTTTCTTGTTTAGGCATTTAGGGGTGTTTATAATACCAGGGGTTATATTATTTGGTTTATTGGGCGCGATCTTAATGCCCGGCAAGCGCCAGAAGGCGCACGGCTTAACAGGCGGGAAAGATGAATCCATAAGAGATATAAGCATGAGAACCGTGAAGGTGTATTTCTTTGTTATGGCGCTTATATTTTTAGGGCAAGGTTTTAAGCCGATCGTAGAAACTTATGTAACGAAAATTACGCATCAAGGGCTTTACTGGCTGAATATGCTTTCTGCCGTGGTCGATAATGCCACCCTTGCTGCAGCTGAAATAGATCCAAGTATGTCACTTTTGCAGATAAAATCAGCTCTTTTAGGCCTTTTGATAGCAGGGGGCATGCTTATACCCGGGAATATACCTAATATAATTTGCGCAGGAAAACTTAAAATTAAAAGTTCAGAATGGGCGAGACTTGGGGTGCCTTTGGGGTTATCGGTAATGGCCGGTTATTTTTTTCTGCTAATGTTCATAAAGTAGCCCTATTAGGAAAACGTCCGCCTCCCGCGAAGAAATCCCCCTCCGATCCCCAAAACTCCTTGATATAGCAGGATATTACCCCTATAATAAAATTAGCTAAATAGGAGAGGTTCCTGCTCGGCTAATAGGGGAGAGGGCCCCAAATTATAATATTTGCACCGTGCAGTTAAAAGGTGAAACGAGGGGTTGGATGCGAAAAATAATTACTTTTGTTGTGATGGTGTTTTCTGTCGTTGCGCTGCTAATTCCGATCATGGCTCAGGAGCAGTCCGCAATAAAAGCGGATGACGCGCTTTCGCTGCTTAAGGAAGGCAATGCCCGTTTTGTGGAAATGAAATTACAGCATCCTAATCAAAGTATTGCTGCCAGAGAAAATACCGCGACGGACGGGCAAAAACCCTTTGCGATCGTCCTGGCATGTTCGGATTCGCGCGTCCCCGTAGAACTGATCTTCGACCGCGGCATAGGAGACATTTTTGTTATCAGGGTTGCCGGCAATATCGCCGTGGATAGCAGCGTTATAGGCTCCGTGGAATACGCCGCGGAGCATCTCCATGTTCCGTTGCTACTGGTCATGGGCCATACGCAGTGCGGGGCGGTTGAGGCTGCGGTAACAGGTGCTCAGGTGGAAGGAGACATCAGGGATATTCAAGAGAAGATCGAGTCTGTCGCATCGAAAGTAAGAAAGGGTCATCCGGGATTGCGGGGCGCCGCTTTAAGTAATGAAGTTGTCAAAAGCAATGCGCTTCAGTCAAAAAAAGACATATTGTCCAAGAGCGAAGAGATCAGGCGCTTAGTTAGTGAAGGTAAGCTCAAAATTGCCGCCGCCGTATATGATATAAAAAGCGGTTCCCTGGAGTGGATTGAATAAAAACCCCCGCTAATTCCATCATACTCGTATAAAGAGAGAGTCTAAGGGCTGTGATCAGAATACCGGTTACAGCCCTTTTTATTTCTTAATAAGCCAACAAAAAAATCCCTTTATAAAGCAATAAATTTATATTGAAAAATAGTGATTATGTGATAGACTATGCCCAGAAGGGCAAGTTTAAGGAGAAACAATGAAAAGAAACGTCCGCAGTAAAATGAATATCATGTTATTCGGCCTGATTTTATCCGTATCATTGGTTTCTATGTCATTATTTGCGCCTGGGCTAACAGAAGCATTCGCGGCCGATCCTGCTCAATTCCCCATTACCATTACTGTTTCTAAC
>CAIRWO010000158.1 GCA_903882345.1 Candidatus Omnitrophota bacterium
ATATCTTCGCGCCGGACACGGTTTACCTCTTTGATCACTTCTTTTAACGTATGCACCCTATCCAGCGTTATCGTGCTTTCGCCGATCCAGAGCATATTATCCATTGTATCTTCCAAGGCAAGCTCAAGCTGGCCAAGATAGAATTCTTTTGCCCGCCGGAACTCATCTGTGGTTACCAGCCTCGTCTTTATTTTTTCCAGCTCTTTTAAAATCACCGACAGCGCCTGACTAACCTTACGATTATCAATGCCGGCATGCACTACGAACGCCCCGGTATCTTCGAAGCGTTTCACCTGAGTTCCTATCTCATAGGCAAGGCCTTTTTTCTCACGCACCTCATTAAACAGCCGGCTGGACATATTTGCCCCCAAGATCACATGCAAGAGCCACTGGCTATATTTAAGCGGATGATCCCGTTTAAAGCTATGGAAACCCATGGCAATATGCGTCTGCTCGGTTTGCTTATGCAATAGTTTCAATTGCGGCCGGCTTTGTATTTCTTCTGCCGCGACAAATGTATTTGCATCTTTTTCTTTAAGATGCGAAAAAATACCTTTTACCTTTTTAACCACATTACCATGATTGAGGCTGCCCGCGGCGCTGACTACGATATTCGACGCTGTATAATACCCGGCCTGATATGAACGTAAGTCCTCCTTCTTGAGCGCGCTGAGCGATTCCTCTGAACCGATGATATTCATCCCGAGGATCTGGCCGGGCCAGAGCAATTCGTCCAAAAGATCATAGACATAGCTCTGCGGCAGATCCTTATACATTTTAAGTTCTTCAAGGATGACTGTGCGTTCTTTCTCAACCTCAAGCCGCGGTAAAAGGGGATTTATTACCATATCGGAAAGCACATCAATGCCAAGGCCTAAATATTGCCGGGGCAACTTTACAAGGTAACAGGTAAGTTCTTCCGAAGTAAATCCGTTCAGAGCCCCGCCTATTCCTTCGATCGATTCCTTGAGCTTACGGCAGGAATACTTTTTGGTCCCTTTAAATAAAATATGTTCGAGGTAATGGCTGATGCCTTTATTCGCCACTGTTTCATACCTGCCGCCGGCCTTAATCCAGATACCTATGGATACGGATCGCATGCCGGGCATTTCGTTTGTCACCACTCTTAAGCCGTTATTTAAGCTGTTTTTTCTGTACATATCTGATTAAGCGCCTTTAAGACACGAGATAAAACCGCTTACCTTCTTTACCAGATCCGGCCGGCTGATGTTTTCTTTTATTTTCCTGACAATTGCGCTGCCTACGATTACGCCGTCGGAAATCTTATTGAGTTTTTCTACCTGCTGCCTGCGGGAAACGCCGAAACCCACGCAAACAGGCTTGGAGGTAATTTTCTTGATTATCTTTATCTGCCGCCCCAAATCCATGGGGAGGCTGGCGCGCGGCCCGGTAACGCCGGTTAAAGACACGTAATAAATAAAACCGCGGGAAACTTTGGAAATTAATTTTAGCCGCTGCGCTGTAGAAGTGGGCGCGGCTAAAAATATGGTATCCAGATTTTTTAGCGCTGCCTGCTGAATAAACCCAACAGCCTCCTCAGGCGGCAGATCCGGGATGATCACTCCGTCCACACCCGCTGCCACGGCATCCTTTACAAACCTTGCCTCACCGTAACAGAATACCGGATTATAATACGTCATTAAGCAGATAGGCACAACAGCTGTCTTACGGACACTTCTTACCAGCCTGAAGATATCCTCAAGGTTTATCTTTTTATCCAAAGCAGCCTTTGATGCCTCCTGGATTATCGGGCCGTCAGCCATCGGGTCGGAAAACGGAACGCCCAATTCTACAATGTCCACCCCGATGCGGTCAAATTCCTTTACCAGTCTTGCAGTAACTGTAAGACTAGGATAACCTGCGGTAATAAAGGCAATGAATGCCTTTTTATGCTGTTTTCTTAACTGATTAAATTTGCCTTCAATGCGGTTCATTTATATTTTCAGCTTCTTGGTCACGATACCCATATCCTTATCGCCTCTTCCGGAAACGCAGACGATAACAATAGAATTCTTCTTTAATCTTTTACCTAACTTAGCTAGGTAAGAGACCGCGTGGGCTGATTCCAGGGCAGGGATGATCCCCTCTTCTTCAGAAAGCAGCCTGAATCCTTCCAGCGCCTCTTTATCACTGACCGCGACATAAGCTGCCCGGCCGATCTTTTTATAATAGGCGTGCTCCGGCCCTACGCCCGGATAATCAAGGCCGGCAGAAATCGAATGCGTGAGGCTGACTTGCCCGTACTTATCTTCCAGTAAATTTGATTTGGCGCCGTGCAGCACGCCTATAGAGCCTGTAACAAGGGTTGCCGCGTGTTCGCCGAGTTTAAGGCCTTTACCGCCGGCCTCAACTCCGATGAATTTCACTTTTTTATCGTTAAAGAATGAATGGAACAATCCCATGGCATTGCTGCCGCCGCCTACGCAGGCAACAAGGCAATCCGGCAGCCGGCCTTCTTTTTCCAGGATCTGTTTTTTTGCCTCACGGCCGATCACTGACTGAAAATCCCTTACCAGTTCCGGATAGGGATGCGGCCCGGCAACCGTACCAATGACATAATGGGTCTGCCGCACATTAGTCACCCAGTCGCGCAGGGCTTCGGTCATCGCGTCCTTCAGCGTCTTTGAGCCGCTTCTAACCGGAATGACTTGCGCGCCCAAGAGCTTCATCCGGTAAACATTCAGGCTCTGGCGGCTAATATCTTCTTTCCCCATATAGACATCGCATTTTAAACCGAATAACGCGGCAACTGTGGCCGTAGCAACGCCGTGCTGTCCGGCGCCGGTTTCGGCAATTACGCGCGGTTTTTTCATCCTTAGGCAAAGCAGGCCCTGACCAATGGTATTGTTTATTTTATGCGCGCCGGTATGCAGGAGGTCTTCTCTTTTAAGGTAAACCTTCATCCCGAGGCGTTGGCTTAATTTCTTTGCGAAAAACAGGGGCGTAGGACGGCCGGCATATTCACGCAGGTAATAATTAAGATCACGGATAAAAGAAGCATCTTTTTTTGCTTTCTTATATTCCTGCTCTAATTCATCCAGGGCATAGATCAGCGTTTCCGGCACGAACCTGCCGCCAAAACCGTCAAAATGCCCAAATCTGTCTGGTAACATTATTTATCCCTTTGTTTGCGAAATTATTATAGGCTAAATGTATTCTAGTGTCAATTTATACGTTCTACCAATTTAATCCACAAAGCCCGGAAGAATTGATTAAAATCATGGAACATGCTTTCTAACCCCGGCAGTGCCGGGCCGCTGAACGGCGGATAATAATGGGACTGCGGCAGCTGCGCCTGCGGAACAAAAAATACTTTATAGATTATCAATTTAAGCAGCAGGAAACTAAGATAGAGAATTAAATAAGTACCCAACACCATCACCACGATTGTAACCAGGCAGCCGATCAGGCAGCCCTTCCACCATTTTTTCTTTTTGAGTTCAGAGTTACAGAAGCGGCACTTAATCGCTGCATCCTGGATTTCTTCGGCGCAATAAGGGCATTTTTTCATCTTTTTTGCTTCCGCATTATAATCCAACTAATTTTGCGAACCAGCCCTTCCCTACCTTAATCGCGGCCACCGGGCAGAATTCCTGGCAGCAAAAACAGGAACTACATTTCGTGTAATCAAAAGCCAGGCCCTTAGGCTTCATACTGATCACTCCGTTGGGGCAGCCTTTTATGCAGGCTCCGCAACGGATACATTTTATCCGGTCAGCATAAGGATAAAATTTGATCAGTTTCATTAAAACATCGAGGACGAACTTAGGCAGCATATCTTTTAATTTAGCCTTGAATGAAGAGGCGGAAGGCAAAATAAACGGCTTAGTAATAGCATCTTGCAGTTTCTCGCCTTCAATGATGATGGATTTCATATCTGCCTGGCCCAGGCCTCTTTTAAACGCCTCTTTTGTGGTTAAAATATCTGTGGGAGCCAGGCCCATAATTACAGCCAAAACGCTGTCTAAGGCAACGGCGTCTGCGCCGGCAACGATCAGGCCCTGTTGGCGTAATTTGCCGCTGGTGGCAGGGCCGTCGCCTTCCATCGCGACGATCCCGTCAACGATTGTCAGCGCCGGTTTTACTTCCGCATAAATATCCACAAGCATTTTTGCGAAGTCGTTAGCATCAAAATATTTTTTGTGCAATTCTATCTTATGTGTGCCCCAGACAAGGCCAAAAAGATTCTTGATCGAGCAGGTCAAAAGCGTCAAATTGTGGGTTTTGAATTTCGGCAGATTTACTACGTAGTCGCAGTTATCCAGCCAGGTAGTCAGAGGAAATTTTTCTCTCCAGCGTTTGTTTTCAAACTTGACCAGCTCAACGCCTTCTTCCCTGCATACCAAGGTTACGCCGCAGCGTTCGTAAACTTCCTCGACTTTTTCCGGGATGTCTTTTAAGGCGCATGGCCCGTCACCGACAAAGATCTGACAATCGATGCTTTTTAAAACCCTGATCACCCCGCGCAGGACTTGCGGATGCGTGGTTACGCCGGATTCCGGCTCTATCGGTATCAAAAGGTTGGGCTTAACCAGGACACGGGATCGCGGCTGGATAAAACCGGCTATGCCGCCGAGCGCATCCACAGCCTCTTTTACTTTAGCGCAAACGAGCTCTTGCTCATAACTAGCGCATTTTATTATCGAAACTCGGCTATTCATTGCAGGTTAAAAAATCTTTTGGCGTTGGCAGTGGTAACCTCTGCAACTTCTTCAACGCTGATCCCTTTAATCTTAGCGACTTCTTCCGCCAATAACTTAACTGATGATGGTTCGTTCCTTTTACCGCGTTGGCCTTCGGGTGATAAATAGGGGCAGTCGGTTTCCAGCATTATCCTCTCTAAGGGTGCCGCCTTAAGCGTATTCCTTAAATTTTCCGCTTTCTTATAAGTAACATTACAGGTAAAGGAAACGAAAAAACCCAGCTCAAGGCAGTCTCTTAAGAATTGTTCACTGCCGGAAAAACAATGCACCACTGCCTGAAGCGGTAAATATTGTTTTAATATTTTTAACGTATCTTCCTCTGCCTGCCGGCTATGCAGTACAAGCGGCAAGGCTGATTCCTTTGCCAACTCGATCAAAGAAATAAAAAGCGGCTGCTGATTTTCCTGCCGGGAAAAATTCCTGTAGTAATCAAGGCCGACCTCCCCGATTGCCACGACCTTGTCTTTGCCAGCCAATTCGCGGATCGCCGCAACAGCATCTTTACCCGCATGATCCGCTTCGTGCGGATGTATCCCGACTACGGCGTAGATACAGCTATATTTCTTTGCCAGCTCAAGAGATTTCCTGGAGCCTTCGATACTTGAACCGATGTTTACAAGATAATTGATCCCGGAAAGGTTAGCGCGCTTGATGACTTCGTCTCGGTCCTGATCGAATTCTGGAAAATCAAGGTGGCAGTGTGTATCTATAAGCACAGGTCTTAGGTTTTAGGTGCCGGGTGTTTGGTATCTATGCGAGGGAATAACGGATTGCCTTTCTTAATCTTATCCCCGCCCAATTGCTCATTTATAGAATCCGCGGTCTGGGGCATAAAAGGATAGATCTGAACGCTAACCGCCCGGATAACATCCACCAATAAGCGTATAAACGCCTTTAATTCCGCGGTTTTATTTTCTTTAGCCAGATTCCAGGGCTTGGTTTCTTCAACATACTTGTTGGCCATGGCTATTGAATTCCAGATCCTCTCCAGGCTTAAGCTAAAATTAAAATTACTGCTTAATAAATCTCCTGCCTCTTGCGGTAACGACTTAATGTTTTTAGTTATGTTTTTGCCTTGTTCATTCAATGCCTCTGCATCGGGAATCTCTCCTTGAAAATATTTCTCTACCATCGTCAGCGTGCGGTAAACCAGATTCCCTAAGTCATTGGCGAGGTCGCTGTTAAATCTTTTGGCGTAGGCCCTGGCCGTCTTTATACCGCCGACGTCCGGGCTGACCACCACCAGCTCTCC
>CAIRWO010000159.1 GCA_903882345.1 Candidatus Omnitrophota bacterium
CACACGTTTACCGACTTTCACCGGCGTTGCCGATCGGGGAAACTCATAGGCCTTCATCAGATTCACGCGCGTCAAAAACTCATTAGCGGAATAGACCCCTGCCGCATTCTCGCCCTGGATACCTAAAAAGTTAGGCAGACCCGCACCTGTGGCTACAAATATCGCCCTGAAACCCTCTTTCCATAAATCGTCAAAAGTAGTGGTTTTGCCGACCAAAATATTCGTCTTAACCTCAACCCCCAAAGATTCTATGTAATGGATCTCATCCTTAACAATTTTCTTAGGAAGGCGGAACTCCGGGATACCGTAAGAAAGAACGCCGCCCGGCACATGCAACGATTCAAAAAGAATTACAGAATATCCTAACTTGGCTAAATCCGCGGCACAGGTCAGGCCTGAAGGTCCGCTACCAATGACAGCGACCTTAATAGACGAGTTGCGGCCGATAACCTGCGGCTGACGAATATCCGAAACCTTTCCATGATCTGCGGCATAACGCTCCAAAGCGCCGATATTGATCGGGCAATTTTTCTTATTTAAAACACATTGCTCTTCGCACTGGTTTTCCTGAGGACAGACGCGACCGCAAACAGCTGGCAAGAAATTCTTTTCTTTGATCTTAGCAAGCGCCTCATCGGACTTACCAACTTTAATCAGTTGGATAAAAGCGGGAATATCGATCTCAACAGGACAGCCTTTCATGCATGGCTTATTTTTACATTGAAGGCAGCGCTCCGCTTCTTTTTTAGCGTCTCCAGGAGAAAGCCCCAAAGCAACTTCAAAGAAATTCTTAATGCGCTGGGAAGGATCTTGATGGTTGACTTTTTTTCTCATAGGATCACCGATGTTTTTTTGATATACCTAAAATCGAATAAATATCCAGCCAGGGTTTGTGGCTTTTCATAAAAACAATAGACACACGTTTATCATCATAATAAGCGATTCCGGCATAACAATGTTTGGCCGCAATGGTATAACCTGTTTTCCCGAGGACAAGCGGATAAGGAACCCTCCAAAGCATTTTATTATGGTTCTGCCGTACTATCCTTTTTCCGTCACTGCCGGCAATAACCACAACCTTTCTTTTCATAACTGACGCGATAAAAGGCTTACTAAAGGCCGCGCGGGAAATAAGTGTTAGATCATACGCTGAAGTCAACTGCCGTCTATCCGGAAGACCGGTCGGATTTGTAAAATAAGAATCCTTCGCTCCCAGGGCTTTTGCCTTTTCGTTCATCATCCATGCGAATTTTTCCTGAGTACCAGCCACCGCTTCAGCCAGGGCCACAGCTGCATCATTCGCCGAAGTGGCTAAAAGGACTTCCAGAAGATCTTCGACGGTATAAGTCGCCCCGCAAGTCAGGCCTGCCTTGGTAGGTTGGACGCACGTCGCCCGGCCTGAAACAACGACCTTGTCTTTTAAATCTTTATGGTCCAAAACAACCAACGCGGTTAAAAGCTTAACAGTGCTGGCGGGATAAAATCTACCATGCGGGTTTCGTGAAAACAAAACCTGCCTGTTGGTATAATCCACGGCATAAACAGCCTGGGCAGTGACCTGCGCCGGGTGATGGTGCCGTCGAAAGAAAAAAATACCCCCCTCTGCTTGCGACGCCACCGCAAAAAGAAGACATAAGATCAAAACTGGAAAAAATCTATCCCGCACCCAGCCCCGTAAACCGGGGCGGGCGGGATTCTCCCGACGAAAAGTCGGGACAGGCTGCTCCAGCTGTGGAGCTTCATTTTTTAGGGCCGTAGGCCTTATAGTATTCACACGTTTTGCAAACAACACTTTTAACTCTGAGCGGTAGAGGCGTATCTTTATGGATCTTGCAACAGGGAATATTAACAAGCCAACACCGCCACTCGCTGGTCTCAGGCGCGAGACACGCCTTCTGAGCCTCTGACGAACAGTGGAAAAATTCCCAGCATCTTTTGTGTCTGTGTGTTTCACTCATAATTTAGTCCAAAGATTTTGTAAAAACGGGAACAGC
>CAIRWO010000160.1 GCA_903882345.1 Candidatus Omnitrophota bacterium
TAATTGATAAATATAAAAAAGAAACCGGAGAGGAACACAATAAAGTTGTTTCTTTGGGCGGGCTGCATGTATTAGGAACAGAGCGCCATGAGGCGCGGCGCGTGGATAATCAGCTGCGCGGCCGCTGCGGCCGTCAGGGTGACCCCGGTTCATCGAGATTTTATGTTTCCCTGGAAGATGAATTGATGCGTCTCTTCGGCTCAGACAGGATGATGGGGATCATGGATAAGCTCGGCCTGGAAGAGGGGCAGGTAATCGAGCACCCCTGGGTCAGCAAGTCAATCGAGATCGCCCAACGCCGTGTTGAGCAGCATAACTTTGAGATCAGAAAACAGCTGCTTGATTATGATAATGTAATGAACAAACAAAGGGAAGTTGTCTATACCCAGCGCCGCAACATACTGGGAGGTATTTCCTTAAAAGAAAACATCTTGGGAATTATAGACAAGATTCTTAACGATATAGTTACTCTGTATGCGCCGGCAAATTTAACCCCGCAGGAATGGGATGCTCCGGGTTTAATCAGTGCGCTAAAGTTAAAATTCGGCGTTGAGATCGATCCTGCTAAATTAGACAGCCCGGGCAAGGAGATTAAACAGAGTTTATACGACATAATTTCCCATGAATACGAAGAAAAAGAACAGGCGGTGGGGCAGGAATTAATGCGGCACCTTGAACGTATGGTATTCCTGCAGATCATCGATGCAAAGTGGAAAGACCATCTTTATGCAATGGATTCTTTACGGGAAGGTATCGGCCTGCGCGCGTACGGACAAAGGGATCCCCTGGTTGAATATAAGCGCGAGGCGTTTGATATGTTTTCGCAGATGATCGCCGGTATTGAGGATGAAGCAGTAGAGGCGATATTTAAGCTGCAGCCGGCAAAACAGGAAAGGTTTCGTGGTGTATTCAGCCAGGTTTCACAGCAGCTTGTACACCCGGAGCTGGCAAAGTTCCAAAGTCCGCCGGAAGAGGAAATTCAGGCAGGGCCGCAAGAAAAAACGCAACCCAACGCTCCACAAAAATCCCATCCCAAAGTAGGGCGCAATGAGCCCTGTCCGTGCGGTTCCGGCAAAAAATACAAAAAATGCTGCGGAAAATAAGCCCCATTTTTCTTTGTCTACTTTCCGGCGTATTATTAGCGCTTCCTTTTAACAACGGGAGACTCTGGGTTTTTACCTGGGTTGGGTTTGTTCCGGCATTTTTTGCGCTAAATAATAAATCCCGGAAAGAAGCATTTTTTTTGTTTTTTATCACCGGGATAATTTTCTGGTGGGGCACGATTTATTGGTTGGTGCATGTTACTCTTGCCGGGACGATTGTCCTGGTTCTGTATTTGGCTTTATACTTTGCTCTATTCGGCCTGATTATCCGGCCCTGCACTAAACAATCTAGGCCTTACGCCCTGATCTTTATTCCTTCGGTTTGGGTCTTGCTTGAATACATCCGGGGGTATCTCCTGACAGGTTTTCCGTGGGCGATTTTAGGTTACTCTCAGTACCGTAATCTTGTGGTAATCCAGATCGCAGATATTACCGGCGCCTGGGGAGTGTCGTTTCTGCTTGTATTGGTCAATACGGCGATTGTGGAAATCATCTGGTCAATAAGAAAAAGGTTATGGGCGAGGTTAAGAATAGTTGTCATTTTGGTTATTTCGTTTTTATTTCTAACTTTATATTACGGTTATTTTCATTTATCTCAGCAGGCATTACCGACGGGGACTCAGCATCCGCTGCGTATTTCCGTCATTCAGGGCAATATTCCACAGGAATTAAAATGGGATCCCCATGTAAGCAGTAAAATTCTTGAGAAATATTTTGCTTTGACTAAACAGGCATCGTCGGATAAGGCAAGGCTAATCGTCTGGCCGGAAGCATCGCTGCCGATAATCCCCCAGGAAAACCCCCAATTGTTTGAGGAGGTCCGCTATTTTACTAAAGATACCGGCATCTCCTTATTGTTGGGAGCAGTTACTGCCGATGCAAAGTTTTATTATAACAGCGCGCTTTTGATTTCCGGCGCGGGGGAGGTTTTAACAAAATACAATAAAATCCACCTTGTCCCGTTTGGGGAATATATCCCCTTGAGAAAATTATTGCCGTTCCTGGAAACGATCGTGCCTATCGGAGAGGTAGAACACGGTAAGGAATATACGGTATTTAAAATCCCAGATCCCAGATCACAAGCCCTAAATTTTTCGGTATTAATTTGTTTTGAAGATGTTTTCCCGAGATTGTCACGCAGGTTTGTTAAACAAGGAGCGGATTTTTTGGTCAATATTACCAATGACGGCTGGTATAAAGAAACGCCGGCAGCCTACCAGCATCTTCAGGCGTCTGTATTCAGGGCCGTAGAAAACCGTGTTTTCATCGTGCGTAGCGCAAACACCGGCGTATCCGCTTTTATTAACCCTTTAGGAAAAATCACGGCTACGGTCAATAATGCCCTGGGTAAAGAGATATTCGTTGATGGTTATAAAACCGCTGAGATCGAGGTTTTGAAAAGGCCACTGAGTTTCTATACGTGCTTCGGCGACGCCTTTATTTTAGTTTGCCTATTTTTTATAATATACGGTATAATAAAAAACAAAAAGGTAAAAGTAAAAAAGTAAAAGTCCATGTTCAATATTATCATTCTCGGGATTACCAGCCTGCTTACGGATATTTCCAGCGAGATGGTCTATCCGCTTCTGCCGGTTTACCTTGTTTCCGTTCTGGGTGCAAGTCCGGCGATATTGGGATTCATAGAAGGGATTGCCGAGAGCTTGGCGAGCCTGCTTAAAGTATTTTCCGGCTATTTTTCCGATAAGATAAAATTAAGGAAGCCGTTTACAATTTTTGGCTATGCCGGATCGGTATTCGGGAAGCTGCTGCTTTATCTTTCTACAAGCTGGGGGTATGTCCTGTTTGCCCGCATAGTCGACCGTTTTGGCAAAGGCGTGCGCACTGCTCCGCGGGACGCATTAATTGCCGATAGCGCCAAAGAGGGCAAAAAGGGCGCCGCCTTCGGCCTGCACCGCGCGATGGATACGCTGGGCGCGGCAATCGGCGTTGTAGCGGCATATTTACTGATTATAAAATTTAAAGATAATTTTAAAAGCATATTTCTTCTTTCGCTTGTCCCGGCAGTGCTGGGCGTGCTCTTTTTGTTTTTCGTAAGAGAAAAAAAGGCGCAGGGGCAAGGAACGCAGCGTGAAAAACTGCGCTTTGAGTGGAAAGCCCTGGACAAGAAGCTAAAGCTATTTTTGATTTTTACCTTTATATTTACATTGGGCAATTCTTCAAACCAGTTCCTGTTGTTGCGGGCAAAAACCAGCGGCAACCCCTTACCGCTGGTGATTTTGTTTTATCTGGTTTACAACATTATTTATTCTTTAGCCAGCTATCCGGCCGGCTGGTTTTCGGATAGGATCGGCAGGAAGAAGATTTTAGTTTTAGGATATTTTTTTTACGGTTTGGTTTACCTTGGCTTCGGCAGGAATAATTCGACGGCAATGTTCTGGGCATTGTTTGCCGTATACGGCCTGTATATGGGGTTTACGGAGGGAGTGGAAAAGGCGCTGGTCGCGGATATCGCGCCTGCGAACCTGCGCGCCACGGCCATCGGCCTGCATGCCACGCTGGTGGGTATAGGGTTGCTGCCCGCGTCATTGCTTGCGGGTTTACTTTGGAAATATCTCGGGCCATCGGCACCCTTCTATTTCGGAGGGTTTATGGGCATAGTGTCGAGTATCGGCCTTTGGTTCATCCTTTAAAAACTTATGCATAAGAAAATATTCTTTATTTCACTTTCTTTTATGCTAACAATGGCCTGCGCATTTGCAGAGCCTGACTCTGAGCTGCAGCCGGTTCAAACGGCGCAGTCGCCGGTGGCGCCGGAAACGAAACTTTCCGTGATCAATAATCTTGAGCCGATTAAAGGCAGTGACCGCATCCTTATCCTTGCTCCGCATCCTGACGACGAAGCAGTAGGCTGCGCCGGCATTATCCAGGAGGCGGTGGCCGCAGGCGCCGATATGCATGTTTTGTGCCTTACCAACGGCGACAATAACGAATTTGCCTTTATTGTTTACGAAAAAAGGATCCCGTTCCTGCCGGGTTCACTTGTTCATTTAGGCGAAGTGCGCCGCAGTGAATCGATCAAGGCAATGAAGATGCTCGGGTTGGAAGAATACAATCTTATTTACTTAGGCTATCCTGACTTCGGCACTTTTCAGATTTTCAAGGATTTCTGGAAGAGCGACAAGCCGTATAGAAGTTTATTGACGCGGGCAACCAGCGTGCCTTATAAGCAGGACCCCTCTTTCGCTTCGCCTTACACGGGAGAGAGCATTTTGAGAGATCTAAAGAGTACCCTTTTGCGTTACAGGCCGAACAAAATTTTTGTTTCTCATCCCCTGGACCTCAATCATGACCATGAATCTGCTTACCTTTTTTTGCAGATTGCCCTTGCCGATGTCGCCGATGAATTGCCGCAGCCGAAGGTTTATTCTTATCTTATTCATTGGAGGGCCTGGCCGCTGCCGCGGCATTATCATCCGGATTTACCCTTATTAGCTCCGCAGGAATTTCAGTCTCTGCGCTCGGAGATTCGCTGGCTGAAATATAAATTACCCGTAAAATATCTGGAAAATAAACATCAGGCCGTACTCGCTTATAAGAGCGAGACCGAGTCCAGCGCCTTTTACCTTTTGTCTTTCTGCCGCAAAAATGAGTTATTTTCGTTTTATCCCGATATAGTTTTAGATATTCTGCCCAAACCTGCGCCAGAAAAACCGGTTTCTTGGAAAGATAGAATTGCCGCATTTTTTGGGTTGAGCGGCAATTTGCCGGAAGCAGTTTTTGAAGCCCATGCGGAAACGCCAACGATGACCCACCCTGTAATTTACGCTAGCGAAGGCAACTCCCTATTGATCAGGATTTACAAAAGAAAGGACGCCGGCCGCACGCTCAAGGCAGTGCTTTATCTTTTTGGCTACAGTCATAAGACTCCGTTTGCCCTGATGCCGAAAATTTTTATGATCACAAAACATACGCGCTTTAAGATGCTCGACGGCCCCAGGCGGATCTCCGGCCAGGGCGTTACCTTGGAGATGAGACCGACAGAACTGGTTATCAAAATTCCTTTTGCCCTGCTGGGCAACCCTGATTTTATCCTCGCCTCTGTCAGGGGCAATGCCGGAATTTCCTTTGTTGATACGTTAAGTTTCCGGAAAATCAGTATAAGGAGGAAATAAAAATGGCCGAATTTAAGACCGTTAAGATCACTAAGCCCGAAGATGTAAATATGATTTTAGGACAGAGCCATTTCATCAAGACGGTCGAGGACCTTTATGAAACACTTGTCGGGAGTATGCCGGGGATAAAATTCGGTTTTGCTTTTGTAGAATCTTCCGGCGCATGTTTAATAAGATCGGAAGGCAATGACCCGGAATTAAAGAAACTGGCAGAAGATAACGCGCTGGAAATCGGCTGCGGCCATAGTTTCATCGTGTTTATCCGGCAGGCATACCCGATTAACATTTTAAACGCAATCAAAGCGGTCCCGGAGGTATGCACGATATACTGTGCCAGCGCCAATCCCGTAGAGGTCGTGATCGCAGAATCCGATACGGGGCGGGGGATTATGGGGGTTATTGACGGCCTAAAGCCAAAAGGCATCGAGTCAAGACAGGATATAAACTGGCGCAAGGATCTACTGCGTAAGATCGGTTATAAGCTGTAAAGTAAATTCCATCCTTGTAAATTTTTAATTTTTTGTTAAAATAACAGAGGATTTCAGATGGATTTTAAAAAAATTCGTAAAAGTATATCCAGATTTTTTGCTTTTTTAGGCTTGAATTTTTGTTCTTTGATAATCAAGCTAATCCCCGGCAGGTTGATCTACGGGTTTGCCCGGGGGATTGCCGACTTAGGCTACCGGTTTGCCGGTAAGCAGAGGCGGATTGCCTTAGACAGCCTGGCTGTCGCTTTCGGCAAAGAAAAAACAAGCCAGGAAATCGAACAGATCGCCCGTGACTGCTTTACTTTAATGGCCAAATCCGCAGTTGAGCTGATGTACATTATGGATAAGCCGGAATTATTAAAGAAACGGGTAGCCATAGAGGGAAAAGAGAACCTTGATGCGGTCCTGGAGAAAGGCAGAGGTGCTGTCCTTGTGAGCGCGCATTTCGGGAATTTTCCCTTGCTTTTGGCGAGGTTCAGCCTGGAAGGCTATAAGGCCAGCGGCATCATGCGGCCGATGCGTGACAGCCGGGTGGAGAAAATATTTGTAGCTAAACGGGAGAAATTCAAGGTAAAGACGATCTACAGCCAGCCGCGTAAGGAATGCGTGGATGCGACGATCAGGGCGCTGCGCAATAACGAAGTGGTTTTTATACCTATAGATCAGAATTTCGGCACGGCCGGAGTTTTTGTAGATTTTTTTGGCCAGAAGGCAGCGACTGCTACCGGGCCAGTGGTGTTTGCCGAAAGAACTAAGGCAGGTATTGTACCATGTTTTATTATCCGGCAGAAAGACGATACCCATAAAATAATCTGCGAGCCGGCGATAGAATTAGAAGAAGGCCGGGATAATCAGGAAACGATAACCATAAATATTCAAAAATTAACCAACATAATCGAGGCCTATATCCGAAAATACCCTGCGGAATGGGGATGGATCCATCGCAGGTGGAAAAGTAGGCCAAACAGTTAACAAAAGAGAGGGGTGCAATATGGCAGAAGAACTGAAACCAGAAGAGAAAAAAGCAGAGGGGGGCAATGTGGCTGGCGCGTTGTTCAAAGGCGCTTTAGGCCTGGTGTTTTTGGCCTTAGGTGTTTGGGCGCTCATTGCGCTGCGTAGCGACCTTTTTGTGCTGATCAAGGGCTGTATAGGGCCGTTCCTGATCCTTGCGGGCATAATCACTTTGGCGATTGCCAAGGATTAAACTGAGGAGATAGTATGGAGGTAATTCTCAAGAAAGAGCTTGTGTTAAATAAGGCTGCCTGCCGGATAATCGGCGTAGCGATATTCGTCGTTCTTACCAGCCTTGGCGCATTTGTGCGTATTCCATTGCCCTTTACGCCCGTACCTCTAACCCTGCAGACAATGTTTGTTTTGCTCAGCGGAGCCTTTCTTGGTTCCGGCCTTGCGGCCACAGCGCAGCTAGGTTATATCCTGTTGGGATTATCCGGGGTACCTATTTTCACCGGCGCGGGAAGCGGCATGCTGTATATTTTGGGGCCGACAGGCGGTTATTTATTGGGTTTTGTTCTTGCCGGCCTGTTCATCGGCAAGTTCATAAAATTTTCAGGCAGCAGGCCTGCGTTGGTATTCGCTATTTTTTGCCTGTCTGATCTGATCCTGCTTGCCAGCGGCGCAATCTGGCTTAAGTTTATCCTGGCTTTAAGTTTTAGCAAGGCGCTGTTCCTGGGGATGCTGCCGTTTATTGCCGGCGACATGCTGAAGGCGCTTGCCGCATCGGTGATCTATTTAGGATTAAGGGACCGGATAAATAAAATTTTATAAAGCCAAGTATTTCTTGACAACCGTCTGGCAGTGTGTTAAATTTATTTGAAATAGAACATAATTGGTGTGTATTTTCTACGCAAGGGAGGCATAAAGATGAAACGTATAGGGTTTCTTTTTATTTTAGCAGGGGTTTTATCTCTGGTATTAATCAGAGGGATCGGGTTTGCCGAAGATAATCCGCAGGCGTCGACTCAAGAGGTTCGGAGCAAGGCAGTAGTAACGCCGGCTCAGCCTCAGTCATCCGAAGCCCAGGGAACCCCCGCGATAGTGCAGCCATCTGAAACAACGGCGGTTCCGCCGGTTAAGGCCCCGGAAATGCAAGAGGGCCTCCCGGTTACTGCAACCGAGTTGGAAACGCAGTGGGTTTGGGGCGAGATTACTGCGTTAGACACTCAGAATAAAGAGGTTACTATTAATTATTTTGATTATGAGACGGATACCGAAAAAGAGTTGAAGCTGGGCATGAACGATAATACCAAGTACGAGAATATTAATTCGCTCAACGATTTAAAGCTGCATGATACCATCAGCGTAGATTATGTTTTAGGCGCGGACGGAAAATATGTCGCGCGTAACATCAGCGTAGAGAAACCGGAAGAATCGGCTGCCCCGATGGGAAAAACAGAGAATAAGCCCGCGGCAGCATCCGGGATGGAGATGAAACCGGCAGCAGCAACACCATAATTACGCTAGAAAGATAATTTTCAAACTGACCAAAGGGCAGGGGAAACTCCCCTGCCCTTTCTCTTAACGGAAAAATGAAGGACATAAAACTCGCTATCTTTGATTTAGACGGGACACTGGTTGACGCCTATGAAGCGATAACGCGCAGCTTCAATTACACTATGAAGAAGTATGGTTATCCTCCGCAAGATCCTCTGGTCATCCGCCGGGCAGTGGGATGGGGCGACCGGAACCTGCTTAAACCGTTTGTAAAAAAATGCGATTTACATAAGGCACTTTCAGTATACCGGCGGCACCACCGGCTATCCTTACTTAAATATTCCCGCCTGATTAAAGGCGTACGCAGGATTTTGGATTATCTAAAGGCTAAAAATTATCAGCTCGCCGTTGCCAGCAACAGGCCTACGCTTTTCTCCCGGCTTATACTAAGGCATCTTAAACTGGACAGGTATTTTACCTATGTCCTTTGCGCGGATAAATTAAAGCACGGCAAGCCACATCCGGAAATACTACAAATAATTATGCGCAGGCTCAGCGTAAGGCCGCAGGAAACAGTTTATGTCGGGGATATGCCTATAGATGCCGAGGCGGCAAGGCGCACAGCCATAAGGGCGGTTATCGTTACTGGCGGTTCGGGGATAAAAAATGAAATCCGGGCAGAGAAGCCTTATCTGGTAATTAGGAATATCCTTGCCTTAAAGAATGTGCTGTAAGGATAAAGTCCGGCAGGCGGCGAGAATTGTCTCTCGCGTTTTCGCTTGACCGGCATAAGTTTGTATTATAGAATGGTTAAAAAACGGAAGGAGAGATGATAGATGAAAAAATTAATTATTGCCGTTTTTGTCCTGTTATTTTCCTTTAATTTAAGTTATTGCGCAGATACAAAGCCGAAACTGATCTTGCTTATCTCCGAGCAGAACATCGAAGGGCCCCAGCGCGCCTGGTGGGCCAGTGAGATCGATCTGTCTGCTACGGAAGCAGCACTGGCAGATAGGCTCATTGCGCAAGGTTTTGAAATCATCGAGCCGTCCAGCCTGTCAAAAGTGATCAGGCAGGAACCGGCATTCCGGATGGTTAATCTATCAGAGGCAAGCTCCATAAAACTGGGCAGCCTTTCCAAGGCGGATTATCTTATTCTGGGCAAGGCTGTTGCCTCAAGCGGCGCTAACGTGCCCCAATCGTCAATGCGTTCATGTTTTGCCAACATCACGGCAAAGCTTATCAACGTTAAAGACGGTAAGGTAGTGGCTTATTTGGATGCGGCGGGCAATTCCGCGCATATGGATACGATTACCGGTGGTAGGGAGGCATTGGTAAACGCCGCGGGAAGCTTGGCAGCTAAGTTGATAGATGCGTTGAATAAAAAAGAGGAGGCAAAGCAGGTAAAATGAAAAAGACACTGTTTATTCTTATGATAGGATTATTGGCAATAAATTTGATCGGCTGTGAAACCCTGCAGCAGATGACCCAGCCGACAGCGCAGGTAGACAACAATGCCGGGGCAGCGCCTTTACCGCCTTATGCCGGGCCAAGGGCGAGGATTGCCGTGGCGGATTTTGATGTAAAAGCAGCCAAGGCAACCAATCAAATCGGATCAGGCTTGCGCGAAATGCTGGTGACGGCACTGGTAAACAGCAGCCGTTTTTCCGTGCTTGAGCGGCAGCAATTAAAAGCGCTGATGCAGGAACAGGAACTTTCAGCCTCAGGCGCTGCACAGCAGGGCAGTGGCGGTCCCCAGAGAGGCCAGATCAAGACCGCGGAATTGATCATCACCGCGGCAGTCACGGAATTTGAACCGCAGGCTTCCGGCGGCTCAGCTGGCATCGGAGGAGGCGGCGGCGTGGGCAGCGGAATTTTAGGCGGGCTTTTGGGAGGTTCATTAAATAGAGCGCATATGGCGTTGGATATCCGCATTGTTGACGCCTCGACATCCGAAGTATTGGCAGCAACGCGGGTGCAGGGCCAGGCAATGGATATTAACGCGGGGGCAATGGCAGGATTTTTCGGCGGCTGGGGTTTAGGCGCAGGCTTATCAGGATACGCCAATACGCCAATGGAAAAAGCAATCAGGATCTGCATCATTGAAGCAGTACGTTATATTGCACAGACGATCCCGGCGAATTATTATAAGTATTAAAAGATAATTGATTAAAAAGAGAGGACACGATGGGCAAACGTAAAAGAAGAGGTAAGCTTAACTGGCGCTCAAAAAAGGCCAATAAAGGAAGTAAACCCTGTTTAGGTTAACTAGATGGAAATCAGGGTAAGAGCCAGTGATAATATAGTCATACTAGATATTTCCGGGCCAATAGACGTAAATTCCGCAAATTTAGTCGAGGTTATCGGCCAGTGTATCCGCGACGGATACTCCGATATACTGTGCAATTTTGAGGAAGTCAGTTCTATTGATTATATGGGTATATCTGTAATCGCCATTGCCTATAAAGAGGTGATCAATAACGAAGGCAGGATGAAATTTGTCAATGTGCCAACACACCTTAAGAACCTGTTTTCCGTCACCGGCTTAAACCGGACAATCGAATTTTACGCTACCGAAGAGCTGGCGATAAACAGCTTTAAGGAAGATAAGGTTATCGAGAACATTAAAAAAATGCAGCTTAGGCGTCGGTTCAAACGCCTGCCTATTGACTTGAAAGTTGAAATCTGGCCCAAGTACGGAAAGGGTCCTGTCTGTTCTAACGTTGACATCCTGAATTTAAGCGCTGTCGGCGCTTATGTTTTCGGTTGCGATAAATTTAAACTTGAAGATGAGGTAATCCTGAAATTCAATATTCCCCCCAAGAATGAAGAAATGCAACTCGACGCGAAAGTTGTCTGGATCTGCGACCGGCAGATCCAGCCGCAGCTTTATCCGGGCGTAGGGGTGGAGTTCTATAATATAGAAACTTCCGTGCAGGAAAAACTACTGGAGTTCATCGAGAGGAACCTTTCGCTGCTTTCACCCGACGATTAACCCCCGATTTTACCCGCTATTTTTAAAACCATACGTTTTTAGTTTAAATTCAAATATTTTTTCTTGACAAGGCGGCTAACCGTGTTACTATATTTAAAATCATAACACAAAGGACAATTATGACACAACTTGTAAGGTTCGGGGTTTCACTGGAAAAAGAGCTTCTTGGCAAGTTCGACCAGCGCATAAGAAGCAAGAATTATACGAACCGTTCCGAGGCGCTCCGGGATTTGATCCGCGAAGACCTCGTCAGAAAAGAATGGCAGGAGGGTAAAGAAGTTGCCGGTTCGATCGCCCTTGTCTATGACCACCATAAGCGCGAATTGGTAAATAAGCTTTTGGATATTCAGCATGATTTTGGTACCTGCATTATTTCTTCGCAGCATATCCATATAGACCACAACAATTGCCTTGAAATACTTGCCGTAAAGGGCTCTCCGGAGAAAGTCCAACGTCTTTCAGACAGCCTGAAAGCGGTAAAAGGGGTAAAGCATTCAGCTCTGGGCATGTCTACAACAGGCAAGGATATATAGTATAGGTATTATTTTTTTGTCTATTAGTAGCACGAATTTAAAAAACGTAGTATAAAATAACACCCCGCTTTCCTCTCGCAAAAGAATCCGGCGGGGCGCGGTACTCGGCGAAAATTGCAAACGCCAAGCCCAGCTATAAGTATACCATAAGCTTCGGCTAGGGCAAAAATAAAAAGGAGGTATATTTATGGCAGCAGCAAAAAGGGTAATATTGTTTTGTGCGGTTTTTTCTTTTTTGTTTTATAATTGGGGATTTGCTGAGGATGTATCCATAAGGGATGAGATCAATCAGCTTAAGGAACGCATTATGGCCCTGGAGCAAAAATTGTCCACCCAGGAAAAATGTATGAATGACCAGAAACAATGCATCTTGGATCAGAATAAGAAAATTACGGAATACGAAACAAAGTTATCAAATTTTGAGGTTAATCTTCACGAAATGCCTGCTGCGCCAATGAAACTTATGGAAGGGCTTGAGCTTGGTGTGGGCGCTACGATGATTGTGCAGGGAACTAATAACGTAAATTATAATGGCGACGGGCAGACGTTAAAGAGATCCCGCACCGACGGCTCGTATTCAACTGATATAACCTTTAGTAAGGAATTTAAGGAAATTAACGGTAAGGCGTTTGTACATCTTGAAAACGGCCAAGGTAATGGGCTTGAAGATAATCTCGTCCTCTATAGTAATGTCAACCGCGATGCCGATGACCATCCGGATATCCGGCCAACCGAAGTCTGGTATGAGCAGGGCCTTTTTAAAGATAAAGCAGTAGTGACTTTTGGAAAACTTGACCCAACCGCTTATTTTGATACTAACGACGTTGCCAACCAGGAAACCACACAGTTCTTGGGCCACATTTTCCGAAATTCGCCGGCTATCGAATTTCCCGATAATACCGCAGGCATTCGCCTTGCATATATGCCGAAAGAGTGGGTTGAATTAGGCTATGGTATGTTTAACGGAAACAGCGACACTTGGGATAAAATGTTCGATAATCTTTTTAATATCGGGCAAATAACGTTTAAGACCAGTTTCTTTAATTTACCCGGCAATTACCGTTTCTATGGCTGGAATAATAATATGTATCATATTAAGTGGCTTGATATCGAGAAAACGAAAGAGGCAGCATATGGTTTTGGTTTAAGCTTCGACCAGAAACTCAATGGTATTGTTACGGCTTTCCTGCGCTACGGCTGGCAGGATCCAAAAGCGTATAATCCTAATCTTACTACCGCTGCTGGAGGCTTACCTTATTCGCTTGAACATTCATGGAGCACCGGTTTTCAGGTAGAAGGAAAACCCTGGGGCAGAGAAAAAGACATATTTGCCTTTACCGTAGGCCAAGTTTCTCCTTCGAATGATTATAAAAAAGCAGATGCAACGCGTTTAGCAAAAACCGAGGGGCATCTTGAAGCGTATTATAAGATACACGTAAACGATCATTTGGCAATCAGCCCCGATTTCCAATACATCTGGAATCCGTTTGGTAAAGATATCCCGGATGATAAAGACGGTATCTTTGTGGGAGGGATGAGGGCACAGGTTGATTTCTAAATCTCAAGGAGGGAGAAAATGCATATACCAGATGGATATTTAGGGCCGACAACATGCGGAGTTTTTTACGCGGTAATGTTGCCGATATGGACGGTTGCATCAAAGATTGTTAAGAAAACGCTTAAAGCTAGACAAGTACCAATGCTGGCAATCGGCGCGGCATTTAGTTTCGTGATCATGATGTTTAATGTGCCGATACCGGGAGGCTCAACCGGTCA
>CAIRWO010000161.1 GCA_903882345.1 Candidatus Omnitrophota bacterium
ATGGCTGATGTACTAAAATTTTGGGAAAAAGCAGGAGACTGCTTAAAAGAAAGAATCGGGGAGGCTGCCTTTGAAACCTGGATAAAGCCCTTAAAACCCCGGCAGCAGCAAGAAAATGGTTTAGTCCTGGAAGCGCCGGACCGTTTTTTCTGCGACTGGGTGGATAAGCATTATAAAGAAATTATCCGCGAGGCGGTTAAGGCAGCGGCCCAAGGTGAAATTAGCATATTCCTTGAAGTTAACCCCAACCCCAAAGAGCCGTTTCTTAACCCGCAAGATACCCTGCCCGGTCAAATAAAAATTACCGATACCTTCGGTTATGCCAACCTCAATGCACGGTACACCTTTGAAAATTTTGTGCTCGGCTCATCCAACAAGCATGCCCATGCTTATTCTTTAGCCGTAGCAGAGTCGCCGGCTAAGGCATATAATCCGCTTTTTATCTACGGGGGCGTGGGCCTGGGCAAAACTCATCTGATGCAGGCGATCTGCCATCATATAAAGAATAAGGCGCAGGGGGCGGCGGCAAAGATCTGTTATATCACATCGGAAAAATTTACCAACGAGCTGATTGACGCCATCCAACGCCATTCTACATCGGCGTTCCGGCAAAAATACAGAAATAGCGTAGATGTCCTGGTAATTGACGATATCCATTTTATTGCCGGTAAAGAATCCACGCAGGAAGAGTTTTTTCATACTTTCAATACCCTGCACGATGCACACAAACAAATAATCATCTCCTCCGACCGGCCGCCGAAAGAGATCTCCAACCTCCAGGACCGCCTGGTTTCGCGCTTCAGCTGGGGGCTCACTACCGACATCCAGCCGCCGGACCTGGAAACCCGCATTGCCATCCTGAAAAAGAAGATCGAGCGAGAACCCGTATCTGTACCCGATGACGTCATATATTTTATTGCCCAATTGATCAAGACAAATATCCGGGAATTGGAAGGCGCTCTTATCAGAACGATCGCCTATTCATTATTAGAAGAAAAGTCGATCACTTTAGAGATGACAAAAGATGTATTAAAAGACCTCTTGAAAGAACCCAAGCGGCTGCTGACTGTGGATTTTATCCAGCGCTGCGTTGCCGAAGAGTACGGTGTCTCCTTGTCTGAATTAAAAACAAAGAAGCGGAATAAAAATATCGTATTACCCAGGCAGATCGCAATGTATCTCAGCAGGGAATTAACGGATTTGTCCTTACCGGAAATCGGCGGTTTTTTCGGCGGCAAAGACCATACTACTGTGCTACATTCCTATAAGAAAATCAAGGACGGGATAATAAATAATGAAATTTTAAAAAATAAAATAGAAAAAGTTATTAAAGTGATTCAACAGTAAATCCAAGGGTTATTAAGGAGATATTATTTTTTTATCCTTATTGAAGTGTGCGGGTTAAGGGGTTTTAAACAGAAACAAAACTGTACTACTACCAATACTATATATTTATATAAAGTATATTAATAAAAGAGGGAGTATAAAATGAGGTTTAAAATTCAAAAAGAGGTTTTACTAACTGGGATCCAGATTGTCCAAAATGTAGTAACCCCTAAAGCAGCTTTACCTATATTATCGAATATTTTAATTGAAAGTCAAGCCAATGGTATAAGATTGACCGCGACTGATCTGGATGTTGGGATAAGCTGTGTAATACCTGTGAATATTCAGGAAGCAGGGGCAATTACCTTACCCGCTAAAAGATTTGGGGATATTGTGAAGGAATTACCGGAAAGCGACATCACTTTTGGGGTGAAAAAAAATAATCAGGTCGTAATAGAAACCGAATCCTGTCAGTTTAAGGTAATGGGGCTGGCACGCGAAGAGTTTCCTAAATTACCGGAATTCAAAGATAAGGAAGTAATAAAGATCGGGCAGCCTGTTTTACAGGAAATGCTCAAACTTACTTCTTTCGCGGTTTCTTTGGATGAAACAAGGTATATCTTAAATGGCATTCTTTTTCATATTAGTAAGGGCGGTTTGACCCTTGTGGCTACCGATGGAAAGAGGTTGGCGGTTGTGGAGAGAAAATTACCGCAGAACGCGGAAAAAGACCTCTCGATTATTGTGCCGATCAAGGCAATCCAGGAATTAAACCGGAACCTTAAGGCCGACGGCGAGTTATCGCTGGTGTTGGGCAATAACCAGGCTTTATTTGATTTGGGGAGTGTTGTGGTTATCTCCCGGCTGATTGAAGGTGAATTTCCCGATTACCGTCAGGTAATCCCGCCGGCTTCAGAAAACAAAATGCGCATTGACCGGGCGCAATTTTTGTTGGCGACAAAACGGGCAGCGCTACTCTCTACGCCGGATTATCAGGCGGTGAAACTCGAGTTATTTAAAAATAAAATGGTGATTTCTAAATCAACTCCGGATATCGGAGAGTCCCGGGAGGATGTTCCTGTTGAATACACGGGCAAAGAGATAGCCATTGGTTTTAACCCGGCATACCTTATCGATGTTTTGAAAAACCTGCAGGATGACCGTGTCGAGCTTGAATTAACCGACAGCGAAAAACCCGGGGTGATCAGGACCAGCGGCTATACTTATATTGTTTTACCGATGCGCCTGGGGTAGCATGGAAGCGATAAAGAACACCATAGATGTTGTTATGCAGGCCCTTAAGGTCGGCAAGGCCGTTTCTGCCGAGGTTAAAATCGAGGATGCGTTAAAAAAAACCTTGACGAAAAAGGAATTAAAGCATATAAAGTTAAATTATTTCAAAAAAGGTATTCTGGGTATAAGAGTTGATTCATCCAGCTGGCTTTATCAATTGAGCCTGGAAAAAGAAAGCCTACTGAACGGCTTACGCAAGGATTTGACAGAGATAAAAGATATCCGTTTTTCCATGGGGGAAATAAACAAAGATGGCGAAAAGCAAAGAAAAACCTCCGGTTAAGCCGGGGAAAAAATACGACGCCGAGTCTATCCAGGTTTTAGAAGGGCTTGAGGCCGTGCGCCGCAGGCCGGCAATGTATATCGGCGATACCTATTCCCGCGGGCTGCACCATTTAGTCTATGAAGTAGTGGATAATTCTATTGACGAAGCCCTCGGCGGTTTTTGCAATAAGATAGACGTTGTTGTGCACCACGACAATAGCGTCAGTGTTACCGACAATGGCCGTGGCATACCAGTAGATATGCACAAGACGGAAAAGAAGCCGGCGGTTGAGGTAGCGCTTACTACGCTGCATGCCGGCGGAAAGTTTGACCATGCTGCCTATAAAGTTTCCGGCGGGCTGCACGGCGTAGGTGTCAGCGTGGTCAATGCCCTTTCCGAGAGGCTTGAGGTAGAGGTCCGGCGGGATGAAAAGGTATATCATCAGCGCTATGAACGCGGCAAAACCGTTTCCAAATTAACCGTAATCGGTAAGGCAAAGTCTACCGGCACGAAGGTTACATTTAAAGCCGATAAGGAAATATTTAAATCCATAGAATATTCTTACGATATTCTCTCCCAGCGCTTAAGAGAGCTGGCATTTTTAAACAAGGGCCTGGAGATCACCCTTAAGGATGAACGCAGTGATAAAGAAGCGCTGTTTAAATTTTCCGGCGGAATCGTTTCTTTCGTCGAATACCTCAATAAGAACAAAACCCCTTTGCATAACAAAGTGGTTTATTTTGAAAAAGAAAAAGAAGGGGTTACTCTTGAGGCAGCTGTGCAGTACAACGACGGCTATGCCGAAAACATCTTTTCTTTCGCCAATAACATAAATACGATTGAAGGAGGCACGCATCTTTCCGGTTTCAAATCCGCGCTCACGCGGGCGGTAAACCAGTATGCAAAAAACAAAAATCTACTTAAAGACGAAATCGGCATAAGCGGCGACGACACGCGTGAAGGTTTGACTGCCGTAATTTCGGTAAAAATTCCCAATCCTCAGTTTGAAGGCCAGACAAAAACAAAACTTGGTAATTCTGAAGTCGAAGGATTAGCTGCTTCGGAGGTGTTTGATTCGCTCACTGCCTATTTTGAAGAGAACCCCTCGGTTGCCAATAAAATAATCGATAAAGTGATCCTTGCCTCACGTGCCCGCGAGGCAGCCCGTAAAGCCAGAGAGCTTACGCGCAGAAAAGGCGCCCTTGAAGGGGCAGGGCTCCCGGGTAAACTGGCAGATTGCTCCGAGCGCGATCCGGCATTGTGCGAGTTGTATATTGTCGAGGGTGATTCAGCCGGCGGCTCGGCCAAACAAGGCCGCGACCGCAGGTTTCAGGCAATACTTCCAATTAAGGGGAAGATCTTGAATGTTGAAAAATCGCGCTTAGACAAAATTCTTTCCAATGAGGAGGTTCGCACGATCATTACTGCCCTGGGTACGGGGATCGGGGAAGAATTTGATGTGGCAAAATTGCGTTACCACAAATTAGTGCTTATGGCGGATGCGGATGTAGATGGTTCACACATCCGGACGCTCTTACTGACGCTTTTGTACAGGCAAATGCCTAAACTTGTGGAAGACGGCTATGTTTATATTGCGCAGCCGCCGCTTTACAAAATAAAACGCGGCAACCGCGAGGAATATATTCAGACCGAACAGCAAATGAATGATCTGTTATTAGAGTTGGGCAGGGAAGGCCATGGGTTTGTGATCTTGAAAGACAAGAAGGCTTTTACAGATAACCAATTTAAGGAACTTTTAAATCATTTGACCGGGCTAGATCAAACGGCAAAGAATTTAGAGAAAAGGGGAGTAAACTTTGCAAAATATTTGAGTTTTAAACATCCAAAGACCAAAAAATTGCCAATTTATAGGGCTATAGTGGAGGGAACAACCCATTTTGTCTATTCGGATCAAGAACTAGCCAAGCTTACTGGAAAAGAAGGCAAGGATGCAGAAAAAGACGTAGATATAATGGAGTTGTTTGAGGCTCCGGATATTGAAAAGGCAGTGAGCGCAATTGAAAAATTGGGCCTGGATATCGCTAACTATGCTCAGGAAATTGTGCCTCAGGGCAAGCGCGAGGCAGATGAAAAATCCGCTAAAAAACCTAAAGCACTATTTAGAGTGGTAAATGAAGAAGGGCATCAGGACTTTTTCGCCTTAAAAGACGTTTTTGCGCATATTAGAGAAGTGGCAACGCAAGGTATGCATGTCCAAAGATACAAAGGCTTAGGAGAGATGAATCCGCAGCAGCTCTGGGACACTACTATGGATCCCGAGAAGAGAACAATGTTAAAGGTTACCCTGGAGGATGCGGTGGAGACCGATAAGATGTTTACGGTTTTAATGGGCGACCAGGTGGAGCCGCGCAGGGAATTTATCGAAAACCACGCGCACCAGGTAAAGAATTTGGACATTTAACATATGTATACAAGAAACGAAAAAATAGTCCCGGTTTACATTGAAGATGAAGTAAAAGACTCCTATCTTAATTACGCGATGAGCGTAATTGTCGGCAGGGCGCTTCCCGATGTGCGCGACGGCTTAAAGCCTGTGCACAGGAGGATCCTTTACGCGATGCAGGAATTAAGCCTCGACCACACCAAGTCTTATAAAAAATGCGCGCGTATCGTCGGAGAAGTGCTAGGTAAATACCACCCGCACGGCGACGTCGCGGTTTATGACACGCTGGTCAGGATGGCGCAGGATTTTTCTCTGCGTTATCCTTTAGTAGACGGGCAGGGAAACTTCGGCTCGGTTGACGGTGATGCCGCTGCGGCAATGCGTTATACGGAAGCGCGTTTAGCTGCGATTGCCGATGAGATGTTGCGCGATATTGATAAAGAAACAGTTAATTTCGGGCCGAATTTCGATTCCTCTTTGAAGGAGCCGCTACTTTTGCCTTCCGCGCTCCCTAACTTGCTGGTCAATGGCTCAAGCGGCATTGCCGTAGGCATGGCAACCAACATACCGCCGCATAATCTTAATGAAGTAGCGGATGCAATAATCTATTTACTCGATAATCCCGAGGCAGAGATCAAGGACCTGATGCGCTATGTAAAAGGCCCGGACTTTCCCACGGGCGGGATTATCTGCGGCAAGACCGGGATCAAAGAGGCATATTTCAGCGGCAAGGGCAAGGTTACAGTGCGCGCCCGGGCAACTATTGAGCATCAGAAGGGTGGCAAGGATTTAATTGTGGTAACCGAGATCCCTTACCAGGTGCAAAAAACTTCGATCATCGAAAACATTGCCGCGCTGGTAGAAGACAAAAAAATAGAAGGCATTTCTGATGTCCGTGATGAGTCTGATAAAGACGGAATGCGCATCGTCCTTGAGCTTAAGCGCGATGCCGAGGCGCAGATTATTTTAAACCAGTTATTCAAGCATACCCAATTGGAAGGGACATTCGGGATTATTATGCTGGCACTGGTGGAGAACCGGCCGCGCGTTTTAAATTTACACCAAGTGCTGGAGTGCTATGTCGACCACCGCAAAATCATTATCCGCCGCCGCACGCAGTTTGAATTAGACAAGGCATTAAAGCGGGCGCATATTTTAGAAGGCTTAAAAATCGCCCTGAAGTTTATCGATCGGATTATCAAGGTGATCAAGACTTCCAAGAGCGTGCAGTCTGCCAAAGAAAACCTGATGAAGGAATTCGGGCTTTCGGACCTGCAGGCGCAGGCAATACTGGAAATGCAGCTGCAGCGGCTGACCGCGTTGGAGCGGGATAAGCTCGATGCGGAATATGCGGAATTACTTAAGAAGATCGAGATCTGTCGGGCAATACTGGCTTCGGAAAAAAAGATCGAGGGGATCATTAAGGATGAGCTGGAGGAACTGAAGAAAAAATACGGTGACGAACGCCGCACGGAGATCGTCGGCGAGGTCGAAGAATTGAACGTGGAAGACTTAATTGCCGATGAGGATGTGGTAGTTACGATCAGCCACGGCGGTTATATTAAGCGTTTACCGGTGAGTGCTTACCGCAAGCAAAAACGTGGCGGAAAAGGCTCTACCGGGGCAGAACTTAGGGAGGAAGATTTTAGTGAACACCTTTTTGTCGCTTCAACTAAGGATTATCTGCTCGTATTTACCGATAAAGGCAGGGTGCACTGGCTGAAGGTTTATGAAATTCCTCAGGCAAGCCGGATCTCTAAGGGTAAAGCGGTAATTAACCTTTTACAGCTGGCTGCCGATGAAAAGGTCAGCGCGACAATCCCGGTAAAAGATTTTGTTGGTGACAAATTCCTGGTCATGGCCACGAAAACCGGGCTGATAAAAAAGACGCGTTTGGATGAATACAATAATCCGCGTAAAGGCGGCATTATCGGCATTACTATAGAAAAAGGCGATGAGCTGATCGGGGTTAGCCTTACCGATGGTAAGCAAGAAATGTTGTTGGCAACGCGGATGGGAAAAGCGATCAGGTTTTCTGAAGCGCAGGTGCGCGATATGGGCCGGGCAGCCAAAGGAGTTAAGGGTATTTCTTTAGGCAAGGGAGATCAGGTCATTGCCATGGAAACACCGGAGAAAGACAATACCATATTAACCGTCACGGAACTTGGTTTTGCCAAGCGCACTCCGGTGGCACAATACCGTATTCAAAGCCGCGGCGGCAAGGGGATTATCAATATAAAAGTCACCAAGAAGAACGGCCCGGCAGTAAACCTGAAGACCGTTTCCGATAAAGATGAGCTGATGGTGATTACCCAGAACGGGATGTTTTTGCGCTGTCCGATTAAGGATATCCGCGCCACAGGCCGCTCTTCGCAGGGCGTGCGGTTGATCAAGCTTAACGATAAAGATATCGTATCTACCGTTGCCCAGGTTGTCGCGGAGGAAGAATAGATTTGAGTCCCCATCGTCTAGCCTGGTCTAGGACAAGAGCTTTTCAAGCTCTCGACACCGGTTCAAATCCGGTTGGGGACATAAATTCCCCCTCGCTTCACTCAAGGGAATTTAGGGGGTTCATTTATGTGCGGAATCGTCGGATACGTTGGAGATAAACAGGCGCAGCCGATGTTATTAAGCGGCCTCAAACGCCTTGAATACCGCGGTTATGACTCAAGCGGTATGGCTATTATCCTGCCCCAGAAAAACGCCGTATCCGTCCGTAAATCCCCCGGCAAAATTATCGCGCTGGAAAAAATTCTTAAGAACAAGCCGCTTTCCGGATTTACCGGCATCGCCCATACCCGCTGGGCAACACACGGAGAGCCCAATCAGGCCAACGCCCATCCGCATCTTGACTGCAAAGAAGAGATCGCTTTAGTGCATAACGGCATCATCGAAAATTACGCCAAGCTCAAACACGACCTCATCCAAGAAGGCCACAAATTTATCAGCCAGACAGATACCGAGGTAATCGTACATTTAATCGAGAAATTTTACCATAATTCTATACCGCTGGAGGAAGCAGTAAGAATGGCGTTGGCAAAAGTAGAGGGCAGCTTTGCCATCGGGGTGATTGCCAAAAGAGAGCCCGGTAAATTAGTCGGCGCACGCCTCGGCAGCCCATTGGTTGTCGGTGTGGGCAAAAACGAAAATTTCCTGGCCTCGGATGTTCCGGCGCTGTTGGATTTTGTGCAAGACGTCGTCTACCTGGGTGACGGTGAAATAGCGACTTTAACCAAAGACGTGGTAAAGGTCGCCAAATTAGACGGCGAACCGGTAAAGATAGCTATCAGCCGTATCGTCTGGGATATTTCTCAGGCGCAGAAAAACGGCTGGCCGCATTTTATGATCAAAGAGATCAATGAACAGCCGAAGATTTTAGAAGGAATTTTAAATCAACGGATTAGAAAAGATACATCGGAAATATTTTTTGAACATCTGGATATCCTATCGGCAGAACTGGCGGCAACAGAAAAGATCAATATTGTCGCCTGCGGTACAGCTTATCATGCCGGTCTTTGCGGCAAATATATTATCGAAGAGTTGTGCAGGATCCCTGTGAGCGTGGATGTCTCCAGCGAATTCCGTTACCGCGATCCTTTAATCGGCCCGGACACCTTGACTATTGCCGTTAGCCAGTCGGGCGAAACCGCAGATACCCTGGCAGCGGTGAGAGAGGCAAGAAAAAAGGGTTCCAAGGTGCTTGCGGTCTGTAATGTCCTTGGCTCAAGCCTGGTCAGGGAATCCGACGGAGTCATCTATACGCATGCCGGCCCGGAAATCGGCGTTGCTTCTACTAAAGCGTATACTGCGCAGGTTGCGATTATGTACCTTCTGGGGCTTTATCTTGCCGGTGTCCGAAAGTCAATCAGCCGGGAGAAAATAGAAACATATATCGAAATTTTTAAAACCTGCCCGCAGCTGCAGCGGGAAGTCTTGAAACATCAAGAAAGCATCAAGGCGATCGCGCACAAGCATTCGCATTTCGGGTCATTCCTGTTCCTTGGTAGAGGTATAAATTATCCCTCGGCGCTGGAGGGCGCGCTAAAACTGAAAGAGATCTCTTATATTCCGGCTGAAGGCTATGCTGCCGGAGAAATGAAGCATGGCCCGATCGCGCTGATCGATGAATACCGGGCAGTAGTCTGTATTGCCCCGCAGTCAAAGGTTTATGAAAAGATGGTTTCCAACATCCAGGAGATCCGCAGCCGCCACGGCACGATCATTGCCATTGCCACGGAAGGCGACGACAAAATTAAAGACCTGACCCGCGAAGTAATCTATACGCCAAAAATAGACGAGTTGTTTTCTCCGATAATTGTTGTGCTTCCCTTGCAGCTGTTGGCCTACCATATCGCGATTAAGCGCGGCTGTGATGTTGACCAGCCGAGAAATTTAGCCAAGTCGGTAACCGTAGAATAGCGATGCTTTATATCGTCGCCACACCCATTGGTAATTTAAAAGACATTACTCTGCGCGCTATAGAAATTTTAAAAAGCGTTGACTTAATTGCCTGCGAGGATACGCGGCATACGAAAATTTTATTATCCTGCTACGGCATCCTGACCCCTACCACAAGTTTTTTCCAGCGGAACAGATTTGTTAAGGCCGGTTATTTAATCGGATTGCTTAAAGCAGGCAAGAACATTGCCTTGGTATCCGATGCGGGAATGCCGGGCATACTTGATCCCGGCTATAACCTGATTAATTTAGCCCTGCAAAATGACATTGAAATTACTGTAGTCCCAGGAGCAGTTGCTTTTATTAATGCCCTGGTTGCTTCCGGCAAACCGGCGCATAAATTTATTTTTGAAGGGTTCCTGCCTAACCGGCCGATCAGCCGGCGTAACCGCTTAAAAGAGCTTTCCGGATCCAAATATACAATTATTTTTTATGAATCCTGCCACCGTATTTTGGCTAGCTTGGAAGATATCCAATCCGTGTTTGGCGATAAGGATATTGTTGTGGCCAGGGAGCTTACCAAGAAATTCGAAGAGGTAAAACGCGCTAAGCCGGCTGAATTAATCCTCCACTTCAAAAAAAGCAAACCCCGCGGCGAATTCGTGGTGATTATTTAACCGCGGAAACCGCTTTCTTGATTTTTTTAAATACCCTTGAAGTCTTCTTACCTATATAGCATACTTTATTTAAGCTGATAAACCAAATCCTTAACTAAAATGCCGCATAAAATTAAAAAAATTCTAGCTATTTTTCTGTGTTTGTGTTTTTTACTTAACCAGACAGGCTTTGCGCAAACCCTAGGCAGCGAGCTCAATCTCTCTGGTTTTTTCCAGGGGCTCTCTCAAAAGGCCAGCCAGGATAAATTCCGTCCATTACACCTAAGATATCTTTCCTACGATAAGCTGGAAAACAGTTTTGGGCTTCTTGTGGATAAAGGAGACTTTGCAAAGGACCAAGACTTACAAGCGGAAACTAAAAAACTTATGGATTATTTCTTTGTCGGCCTGGCGCTGCCTAACGATGCCTTTTGGGTAAACCTGCGTCCTGATTCGTCCCAGGGCATAATTGACAAGGACTTAGAGCAGACAGACATTGGAAAGGTTTTACTTGAAGCAGATGTCCAGCTTAAGAAAGATACCGCGGGCTTCACCTCGCCCGCTACTAGCGAAGGAAGAATTTATTGGGATGCGTTATATAAGAAAGCCGAAGAGCTGTTCGGCTATGATTCCATTACTATCCCTACTATTACCAGGCCGTGGATCGTGCCCGGTGAAATTATCATCGGGGAAGCAGAAGACAGTTCCTATATCTATAAGGCAACGCTCAAGGTTTGCCTAGAGCAGGACTATTTAAAAAATTCTTCTATTTATTCATTCTCTGATCCAAGGTTAAAAGAACTTAACGAATATTCTTCGCAATTAATACGTGAACTGATCATTCCCAAGCTGACCAAAGAGGTAAATACCGCCAAGAGATATGCTCCGCTAAGACAAGTTTACTACTCGTTGATCCTTAGCCAATGGTTTAAAACAAGTTTTCAGGGGTTGTCTTCGCAGGGAGCCGCTTCTTACCGCGTAGACTCAAGGAACCTCGCTGGTTTAACTTCTAAAGTTCCCTGGTCAAAAGATACCTACTTTCAAGCCTATCAGGCTTCTTTTAAGCAAGGCGAATATAATTTAAAAGAACCGCATCAAACTCCCTTTGGCCAAACCATCAGGAGCTATATGAGCGGCGGGATTGGATTCGGTTCAAACGGCATGGCTCGGGTTATTGAAACAGGAAGGATCAAGATGCAAAACTTCAGGCAGCCGCCGGTTCCCAAGTCAGCTATCACCGCGTCCTATAAAGATGGGGCGGTTTTGCTAACAGGGGCAGAGGGCACAGTAAGCAGCCCGGTGGGTGTAAAAATTAAGAACAGCGATGTAGAAGTTGGCGCAAATTTAATCTTAGGCAGGCATATCGCGGAAGTCAAAGAAGTTATAAACGATAAAAAGTTTTTAGTTGTTGCCAAAGATGAAAAAGGAAATGACTTATTTTTACGCTTCGTTCCCAGCAACAGCGCTAAATATTTAGAAGTTATGCAATCTCTGAAAAAACTAAAGCTTGCCAATGTCGAACAAGTTGTTTTTGGCCAGCCTGGCAGTTATCAAGGTGAAAACGGCTGGATAATGGCCACTAAACTTGTCAAAGGTGATTCTTTAAGGGCGTATATTAAGCTTAGGCTGGAAGGAAAACCTTTGGAACAATACCTGCCTCAGTATTTACAACAAATAATTCAGACAGGGCAGTCTTTGATTAAAATTCATGAACAGCTAAAAGTCCCCCACGATGACTTAGGCAGCGAAAATATAATAATTAATGAACAAACCGGCATATTTACTATTGTTGATTTCGAGTATAGCGCAGAAGCAGCTTTGCGAAAGAATAGCGATGTTAACGGGTTGGTTTCATTGCTTGCTATGGGGTTAATTCAACGCGATGTGCCGAATTTTAAAAAGGGTGGGCCCGCTGTTTGGGTTGATGGCACGAAACTTGTGCCTTTAAGAGAATTCTTCAGAACTGATACAAGGGGCGTTGACGGGGCGCTAATCAACGTTATCCAGAAGGCGCTGGCTGGCAGGCTGGATTTAAAACAGCTTGTCAAAGAACTGGACGATTATCTTAAAAAAATATCCCCAGGTATTTCTTCTGTCAGCTCGCCGGTTGTTAATCGGCCAGGGGATGCAGCTTATCCGTGGCAAAAACTTTATTCTTTAAAAGAGCTCGAAACTATTTTATCTAATCCTGCAGCAGCTGCTAATAAATATAGATTAGCAGCAAGCATCGCAGCCGTCCCTTATGAAAAAAGAGGAGCCTTAAGCAGCTACCCGTCATATAAAAATGTAGATTTATTTTCAGGAGAGCTAATGTTGCATTCGCCAGAATATTCTTCCGGCACCACGTTTTCTCGCCTGCCCAATTCTTCTTATATGCCATGGATGGAATTAGATGATTTTATTACCGAGCACGGAGAATACGAAAGCACTGATTATGGGCCTAAATTAGACAACGTAATCAGAACTTCAGGGGACAGGTTTATCGTACACGGCGTAGCTTTAAACAAAGGCGGGATCAAGGGCTTACTGAGCATTATGCTTGAAGGAAGAGTAAGGAAAGATAGTTCCGACGGCAAGTCTTATTTTGACCGGTTAGACAGCCTATCAATGTTCGGCCCTTATTATGTTGTGGTAGATAAAAACGCTTTAGCAAAAGACGGACGGCTGGCGTCCGAAATTAGTTCTAGCGGAGACTTAGAGGCTCGGTATCATAGTTTTTATCTTGTTCCCAAAGACAGGGATAGGGAAATTTTAAACGCAGGGATCGAAGAAGCCCGGAAAACAAATTTAATTTCTCAGGCTACGGCCGCGCAAATAAAATCAAAGATCAAGACCTATGATGAAATAGAATCTGTTGCAGGCGGTATTAATAATTCGGCAAGTTCACACGTAGTAAATTCGCTAAATCAGCTTGCCAACATAAAACAATTACCCTATGCCTCGATGCAATTTAATGGCCGTACGATAGCCACGGTTGTCTCGAATATGCAATACAGCGAGGGGGTATACACTTATTTATCCAAATTGGCGGGGATGTTGGCGTCGCGAAATAAAAATTTTCAACAGGTAATATTTTTTATGGACCAGTCAGGAGGCCAACGGCCTCAGCAAATATCAATTGGCAACAGCAATATTGTTTTTGTCCCCTATAAGGATGGAGAAGACCTAATACGGCTTTTACAGGCAGAAAAACCGGATTTAATTATTACCCACGTTCCTTTCCATGGGTCGGCCATTCAGGCCAGTAGTTTTGCCGCTCAGCACTCCATACCTTTTATTGCATATGTGCATTTTAGCGATGTGTTTAGCAAAAAAATAGCATGGGATGGCGCTGAAGAAGTTTTGCGAGAGGCCCTAACCCAGCAGGAAAAAACCAAGGTTTTGGCGGTAAGCCAAATAGCTAAACGCGAGATTGCAACGGTTGTTCCGGGTGTTGCTACAGAAGTTGTCGGGCCTATGGTAGCAACGGATATTTTTGATCCGGCGCTGGTTGAGGTGGGCAAAGATAAACAGTTAAGGAAAGAATATAATATCTCTGAAAATGACGTCGTATTGCTCTTCCCGAATACTTTTGTGCAGCACAAGAATCCGCGTGACTTGATAGTCGCCGTTAGAGATTTAATAAAAGGCAGTGTTTTTAAAAAGGGCATAAACAATATTAAAGTTGTATTCATGGGGGGTGTACCCGATGTGGAGTACTTAGATTCGTTACGAGAATACATAAGGCGTGAAAATATAGACCAGCATTTTATTTTTCTGCCAAGTCAGCCCCAATCCGAGCTTCGTAATTGGTATTCTGCCTCAGATATCGTCGTTCTGCCTAGCATATCAGAGTCGGTTGGGCTGGTTTTAATAGAGGCGGGGTTGATGGAAAAGCCGGTTATCGCAGCTAATATTTCCGGAATATCTGAAACCGTAAAACACGGTGAAACCGGTTTGTTATTCGATCTGGCAAAGAATAATGCCAAGAGAGCGAAATCGTTATCCGATGCGATCCTTACCCTTTATAATAATCCCGCGCTAAGAGCATCTATGGGCAAGACAGGCAGGGAATTTGCCCTGAAGCGTTTTAACCCGGATGATTTAATTTTACGGCATGAAGCGGCTTATTTAGCTGCGCTACCCGCCAGCTCACCGGTACTTCCCTATAAGAAAGACAAGGGTGGTATTGATTTCCGGGTGCTGCCGATTACTACGCAGCAGGTTAATCCGCGGTTGGTAGTTGGTAATCCTCAGCCGGCCGATTTAAATATGAACCTGGATACGGAATTGCTGCAGATCCAGGGCATGGTCAGCTCAAACATTATCCCCTCAAACGAGAGAATAAAAGATTATGCGCGCGCCTGCCTCGTGCAAAAAGGATCGGACGAAGACATTGCTAACGTGCTCTCTTGCATCGCAGGTATTCTCAGATTAGAAGAAGAGCGAGTAGAGGTTACCGACCCGCAGTTAAGGGCATTAATCGTATTGCTGGAATCAGCCGAAGCATCATGACAAAGGGGCGTTCTTCCCTCCTTATTTTTATCTTTTAACCTTGACAAAAATAAGCTCAATGGTATACTTATAGAAAATAAAGCTAACCTTTAAACCGGCTCTTGAGAAGCTGGCAAGGTGGGAAAAATGAAGAAGATTTTTAATAATACAGCGACCCTTGGCAACAAACAGCCAGGGGTATTTTTTTATTGAGGCCACAACTTACGGAGTGGGAACGACGTAAGTTGTTGGGCCGAAATAATCCCGCAGCTGCGAGTAGATTTCAAAAAAATCTACGTAGCGTTTAGCTGCGGGAATAACCCAGAGAAAGAAATTATGAAAGAAAAAGCGCAGTTGCTGGATAAGGATACGATCAGCCGCAGCCTGATGCGCATTGCCCATGAAATACTCGAGAAAAACAAGGGCATACAGGATCTCTGCCTTCTGGGCATCAGAAACCGCGGGGCGCACCTGGCAAAACGGCTGGCCGATTGTATCCAGCAGATCGAGAATGCCTCGCCGCTGGTGGGGATCTTGGATATTACCTTATACCGCGATGACCTCACCTTGATCGCCACGCAGCCGGTAGTGCATAAAACAGAGATAGATTTTGATATCAGCGGTAAAAACGTGGTGCTGGTAGACGATGTCTTGTATACGGGAAGGACGATCCGGGCTGCCCTGGATGCCCTGATTGACTTAGGCCGGCCAAAGACAATTCAGCTGGCAGTGCTGATTGACCGCGGCCACAGGGAGCTGCCGATACGTGCAGACTTTGTCGGTAAGAATATCCCTACTGCCAAGAACGAGACGGTTGACGTCAGGCTGGAAGAAGTTGACGGTAAAGACGAGGTTGTGATTATCGAGAAATGAAAATGAACTGGACGAAAAAAGATTTATTAAGCCTGGAAGAATTAAGCAAAGAAGAGATCGAGTTGATTTTGCAGACTGCCGAGTCGTTTAAAGAAGTTTCTACGCGTGACATCAAGAAGGTCCCTGCCTTACGCGGTAAAACAGTGGTAAACTTGTTTTACGAACCGTCTACAAGGACAAGGGTATCTTTTGAGGTCGCCGCTAAAAGACTATCCGCCGACGTAATTAATATCGCCACCGAAACCTCCAGCGTTAAAAAGGGGGAAACCCTTATCGATACGGGGAAAAACATCCAGGCGCTCAAGGCAGACATCATCGTTATGCGCCATAATTATTCCGGAGCAGCGGCGATGCTTGCCCGCAGTTTAGAGATCAGCGTAGTGAATGCCGGCGACGGCTGGCACGAGCACCCAACGCAAGCGCTCCTGGATATCTTTACCTTAAAAGAAAAGCTGGGCCGCATTGCAGGCCTTAAGGTGAGCATTGTTGGAGACATTGCCCATTCACGTGTTGCCCGTTCAAATATCTGGGGCCTGACTAAATTGGGGGCAAAGGTAACAGTATGTGCCCCGGCGATGCTGATACCGCCGGCAATCGAAGAAATGGGGGTTTACGTAACCAGCGATATTGATCAAGCGCTGCGCTCTGCCGATGCGATAAATGTCCTGCGTATGCAGTTTGAGCGCGACGAACAAAATGCCTTCCCTAAACAACTGGAATATTTTAAGAATTTCGGCATCACCGCAGAGCGGCTGCAAAAAGCCAAGAAAGATATTATTGTCATGCACCCCGGCCCGATTAACCGCGGTATTGAAATGTCCAGCGAAGTCGCAGACGGCCTGAATTCCGTAATCTTAGAGCAGGTAACCAACGGCATTGCCGTGCGCATGGCTGTGCTTTTCCTGGTTGCCCAGGCAGCAGAGAGCAAAAATGCAGAAAATATTAATTAAAAACGGCAGCATCGTCGACCCAGCACAGAAGATCAACAGGGAAATACTGGACGTCTTGATCCAGGGCGGTAAAATTGCCAAGCTCGCCAAAAATATCAAGACAGAAGCTGACATGGTAATCGACGCTTCGGGAAAAATTGTCATCCCCGGGATTGTGGATATGCACGTGCACTTAAGGGAGCCGGGCAGGGAAGACAAAGAGACAGTGGAAACTGCTACAACGGCGGCCTTAAAAGGCGGCGTTACATCCGTCCTTGCCATGCCTAATACGCAACCGGCCATAGACTCCAAAGAAAGCGTGGAATTATTAGATAAGATTATTCGGGGCTCTAGCCGCGCAAATGTTTTTATCTGCGCTGCGATTACTAAAGAGAGGCTGGGTAAAGAACCTACAGAGATCTCAGCACTTAAAAAAAGCGGCGCGATCGCCCTTTCTGATGACGGGGCGTCTGTCGATGACGCAAAGCTGCTTACCGCAGCTTTGAAAAAAGCCAAAGAAGCAGGCGTTATAGTAATCTGCCATTGTGAAGACAAGAAACTTTCCAATAACGGCGTGGTCAACCTCGGGATTATCTCGACTAAGTTGGGCCTGCGCGGTATTTCCAAAGAATCGGAATACAAAAGGATTGAACGGGATATTCAGCTGGCGGAAAAGACAAAGGCGGCAATACACATCGCGCATGTAAGCTGCCGGGAATCGGTGGAGATCATTGGCCGGGCCAAAAAGAGAGGCGTAAAAGTGACTGCTGAGACTGCCCCGCATTATTTTTCTTTAACCCAAGACAGCCTCGCCGGCTATGATACAAACATGAAAATGAATCCGCCGCTCAGGACGGCTGAAGATAGGCAAGCTATCAGGCAGGGCTTGAAAAGCGGCGCGATCGATGTTATCGCCTCTGACCATGCTCCGCACACGGAGAATGAAAAAGATATTGAATTTGAGCGCGCGGAATTCGGCGTGATCGGCCTGGAAACGGAACTCGCCGTAAGTATAACAGAGCTGATCCAGAAAGGCATATTGGATTGGCCGGGACTGGTAGAAAAACTTGCGCTTAATCCGGCGAAAATATTGGGTATAGACAGAGGCACGCTAGAGGTTGCAAAACCCGCAGACATCGTTATCCTTTCTGCGGACAAGGAATGGACAGTGGATAAAGCAGGGTTTGTTTCCAAGTCAAAGAATTCCGCGTTTTTAGGCAGAAAATTAACCGGCGTCGTTGAATATACAATCTGCGGCGGCAAGATCGGGTATAAAAAGGCTTAAAAACATTGAACATAAGGGTTAATAAAGATATAATGTCTAACTATGGAATTTATCGCTGATTTCCACATCCACTCAAAATACTCCCGCGCCACATCCAAAGATATGGATGTTAAGCATTTAGCCCAGTGGGCAAAACTCAAAGGTATAACGCTTATAGGGACAGGAGATTTTACCCACCATCTTTGGCTGGAAGAATTAAAAAATAACCTCGAAGATCTAGGCAACGGCCTGTTTAAATACCAGGATACATACTTTATTCTCACCAGCGAAATCAGCAGCATCTATTCCAAAAAGGGTAGGACCTACCGTATACATAACATGATTTTCAGCCCCTCTTTTAAGACCACCGATAAAATTAATTATAAACTTTCCCAATGCGGCAACCTTGCTTCCGACGGCAGGCCGATATTGGGGCTGGACGCGGCAGATCTGGCACGGATCATCTTTGATATCGATGAAAACTGTGTGCTTGTTCCCGGCCATATCTGGACGCCGTGGTTTTCCCTGTTCGGGTCGATGTCCGGCTTTGACCGCATCGAGGATTGTTTTGAAGACCAGACGCCAAAAATATTCGCGCTGGAGACCGGTCTTTCCAGCGACCCGGCAATGAACTGGAGGTTGTCTTGCCTGGACAGGTTCACTTTAATCAGTAATTCCGACAGCCACAGTCCTTCCAAAATCGGCAGGGAAGCCAATGTATTTGACTGTGAGCTTGATTATAAGACGATCCGGGAAGTACTGAAGGCCAAGGACAAGAAGCGATTTTTATATACGATTGAATTCTTCCCAGAAGAAGGAAAGTACCATTTTGACGGCCACCGTAATTGCGATGTAAGGTTGTCGCCTAAAGAGACGAAACAGCACGTTGGCGTATGCCCAAAATGCGGTAAGCCCGTGACCGTAGGCGTGATGAACCGCGTTGAGCAATTGGCTGACCGGCCGGAAGGCTACAAACCGTCCAACGCGATCAGTTTTAAGAATCTCATTCCCTTTGAAGAGATTATTGCCGAGGCAAAGGGAGTGGCTCCAACTTCCGTGAGCGTAGAGCGGGATTACCATAGCCTGGTCGCCAAATTTGGGACGGAATTTGATATACTACTTAGGGCATCAGAAGAAGAGTTGCATAAAGGCTTGCCTAGCCGTATAGCTGAGGGAGTCATCCGCGTACGTAAAGGCAAGGTTAAAATTAATCCGGGCTTTGACGGCGAATACGGCAAGATCGCGATTTTTAACGAAAGCGATAAGCCGCGAGAAGGCGAAAAACAATTAAGCATGTTTTAGTAGTTATGCGCCTGTGGCCCAACGGATAGGGCACCAGCCTCCGGAGCTGGTGGTGACAGTTCGATTCTGTCCAGGCGCACGATATCTATAAGGAAATGAAGAAAATTGTAGGGGTAATTGGCGGAAGGCAATGTAATAAGAAAGTGGAGCAAATATCCATAAATTTAGGCAAAAAATTGGCTAAAGTGGCTGATATACTCGTTTCAGGTGGCTTAAGTGGAGTAATGAAGGCAATAAGTAAAGGTTTCAAGAGTTCAGGTAGGCTAACTATAGGTATTTTACCAGGTTACAACAAAAATGAAGCAAATAAGTTTGTAGATATCGTCATTCCTACGGGTTTGGGGCTGGCAAGAAATGTTTTGGTAGTCAAGTCCGCGGATGTAGTAGTTGCCTTGCCTGGAGAAGCGGGTACGCTTTCTGAGATCGCATATTGCCTGCAATTTGGCATACCCGTAATCAGCTTTAATTCCTGGGATATCCCAGGTGTAGTAAAAACAAAAACAATCGCAGAAACGATAAGAGAAGTTAAAAAAAGGCTGAAATGAAAAAGAAGGTAGTTATTCTTGGCGGCGGTCCCAACAGGATCGGCCAGGGGATTGAGTTTGATTATTGCTGTTGCCATGCTTCTTACGCCCTTAAGGAAGAAGGTATTGAAAGTATCATGGTGAACTGCAACCCGGAAACGGTTTCTACGGATTACGATACTTCTGACCGGTTATATTTTGAACCGATAACAATAGAGGACGTAATGAGCATCCTTGAGTTGGAGAAACCGGAAGGCGTGATTGTGCAGTTTGGCGGCCAGACGCCGCTTAATCTGGCAGTGAGCTTGCGCAAGCTGGGAGTCAATATCCTGGGCACTAGCGCAGACAGTATTGATATTGCCGAAGACCGCCGGCGCTTTAAAGAGATGTTGCATAAATTAAACCTGCTGCAGCCGGATAACGGTACGGCGTTTAATTTTAAAGAAGCCGAGAAAGTGGCAAGGAAGATCGGTTATCCCGTGCTTGTCCGGCCGTCATACGTCCTGGGTGGCAGGGCAATGGAAATCGTTTATGATGAGGCTACGCTGGAAAAATTCATTGTCGAGGCAGCGCGGGTTTCCGGAGAACATCCGGTATTGATCGATAAATTTTTGGAGGATGCCATTGAGGTTGACGTAGACCTGATCGGCGACGGCGAAAGCTTTGTCATCGGCGGGATCATGGAGCATATTGAAGAGGCGGGGATACATTCCGGCGATTCGGCAATGGCCCTGCCGACCTTTACCTTGTCGGGAACGGTTTTAAACAAGATCAGGCAGGCAACATATGAAATGGCAAAAGAATTGAACGTGATCGGGCTGATGAATGTTCAGTACGCGGTTAAAGACGATAAGGTTTATGTGCTTGAGGTTAACCCGCGGGCCTCAAGGACCGTGCCTTTTGTTTCTAAGGCAATCGGCGTGCCGCTGGCAAAGCTGGCGACTAAAGTTATGATAGGTAAAAAACTAAAAAGCCTGGGATTTAACAAAGAAGTCATCCCCGGCTATGTATCCGTTAAGGAATCAGTTTTTCCCTTCAATCGTTTTCCCGGAGTAGACGTAATTTTGGGGCCGGAGATGAAATCCACCGGAGAGGTTATGGGCATAGACAGCGACTTTGGCAGGGCTTATATCAAAAGCCAGCTTGCCGCCGGGCAGAATTTGCCGGTAAGGGGTAAGGTTTTTATCTCGGTAAGAGACCGTGATAAGCGGTCGATAGTCTTTATCGCCAAGAAACTCGATGATCTGGGCTTTAAGATTTTTGCCACTTCTGGCACTGCTTCAGCGCTTAAAAAAAACGGCATATCCGTAAAGGTACTTTCTAAGATCGCGGAGGGAAGTCCGAATGTGTTGGATCTAATGAAAGACGGGAAAATCCAGTTGGTGATCAATACGCCTTCCGGCAGGATCCCCCGGCAGGACGAAGTCAAAATCCGTTCGCACGTTATTACTTATAATGTTCCTTATACCACGACGATTGCCGGTGCGCAGGCAAGCATAAACGGCATTGAGGCGCTGTTAAAGAAAGGGTTGGAGGTAAAACCGCTGCAGGAATACCATAAAAAGTTAAAAGGAAAAAGTAAAAAGGTAAAAAATAAGCAGGGAGAATAATGCCTGAGCTGCCAGAAGTAGAGACGATAAAAAGGGAATTGGAACAGGTATTGATAGGCAAGAAAATTACGGATGTGATCGTCAAGCAGCCCAAGGTTATCCGGGAGCCCGGCAAAGACGGCTTTATAAAAGGGCTTAAAGGCGCAACAATAAAAAACATCATCAGAAAGGCCAAGCTCCTGATCCTTGAACTCTCCAGCGGTAAATCTTTGACGATCCATCTGAAAATGACAGGCCAGCTGGTTTATCCGGGCAGCGGTAAAGTCAGCAGGGTCAGCTTCAAGCTTTCCGACGGGAAGCTGCTGGATTTCAATGATCAGCGCCTGTTCGCGGAATTACGCTTGGTCGATGATTGGCGCGCTTTAAAGTTCGTGCGGGAGTTGGGGCCGGAACCGTTCGATATTACACCGGAACAATTCCAGGCAATGCTCGCCAATAAAAAAACAAAAATAAAGCCATTGATCATGGACCAGCAATTCATTTCCGGTATAGGCAATCTTTATGCTGCCGAAACGCTATTCAGGGCAAAGATAAGCCCGCTGCGTCCGGCATCTAGCCTTACGGAACGCGAAAAGGGCCTGCTCTTCAAAGAAATAAAAGATACGTTAAAAGAAGCGATAAAACACGGCGGGTCATCCGTAGATCAATATGTGCGCTCAACAGGAAAACCCGGTAATTACGCTAAATACCACCGGGTTTATGACCGTTTGGGCAAGCCATGCCCGGTATGCAAGACGCCGATTAAAAGAATCGCCTTAGGCGGCAGGGGAACTTATTTCTGCCCCAAGTGCCAAAGATGAAGACAAGAATAAAAATTCATGGTTTTTTAATATTTATAGCTGCAGTTTTAGCAATAATTTTTTATAAATATTTGTTGCCGAGCTACAGCAACAGCAGCGTAAGAATAATTTTTGATCTCGCGGGCTTGAGTTTAGTCCTCTCGGGTTATTTTTTAAGGACGGCTGCCAGGGGTTATAAGGCCGAGTTAAATCCTGACGGAAAAACGCTGGTAACTAAAGGGCCGTACGCGATAACGAGAAACCCGATGTATTTAGGGACGCTTTGTATCGGCCTGGGCATTATTTTATTGATTTTGCAATGGTGGACTGCCGCCGCTTTTTTAATCATCTACCTTGCGATATATATCCCGCAGATTAAAAAAGAAGAAAAGAAATTAGACGATTTTTTCCCGGATGCATTTAAAAATTATTGCCGGGTTGCTCCCAGGTTTTTTCCCGGCATTAAAAACTTAAGGCAGCCGGATTCTAAAATAAAGTTTAAATTTTCCTGGGCCGAGAAAGAACTTTCTTCGTTCCTTGCGGCCTCTCTCTTTATAATCGTAGTTAAAAACTGGGCGTTATTAAGGCGATGAAAGAAAAAGTCTTTCAGGAAAGCATAAAAATTATCGCTAAAGAAAATTTGGGCGCGGATTATTTTAAGCTTTCGCTCTCCAGCCCGAAAATTTCCCACTCAGCCAAACCCGGGCAGTTCGTGGAACTAAGGGTAAGCGATGCGAATATACCCCTTTTACGTAGGCCTCTGGGGGTACATAGAGTAGAAGGGAATACCTTCGAGGTTCTTTGTGAAATTGTCGGAAAGGGTACAGAGCTTTTGTCGAAAAAAGAGCCGGGAGATTTTTTAGATGTGATCGGGCCCCTGGGAAACGGCTTTGATTGCGATCTACCATCTGCTGCGCGCCAGTTACCAATTTTGGTTGCCGGCGGAATGGGGGTGGCTCCGCTAATTTTTCTTGCAGAAAAATTAGCGGAACGTAAAACTAAAAATTCAAAATTCAAAATTAAAGTTTTGATTGGAGCAAAGACGAAAAGTCATATTCTCTGTGAAAAAGAATTTAAAAAATTAGGTTGTAAGGTTAAGATCGCCACCGACGACGGCTCAAGGGGTTTTAGGGGCAAGGCCACAGATCTGTTAAAAAAAGAACTGTCGACCGTGAGCTGTCAATTAGCGACTGTCTATACCTGTGGCCCGCAAGCGATGTTAAAGGCAGTGGCGAAATTATCCGGCGCACATAATCTACCCGCGCAGGTTTCTTTGGAAGCGCACATGAGCTGCGGATTTGGCGCTTGCCTAGGCTGCGTCGTTGATACTAAAGACGGTTATAAAAGGGTTTGTAAGGAAGGCCCGGTTTTTTGGGCGGATGATATTATTTGGGGATAGCAATGAAAGCAAAACTTTCTATTAATATCGGTAAGCTTAAACTGAAAAACCCGGTAATGGCTGCTTCGGGAACCTTCGGCTACGCCGAAGAATTTTCCGGTTTTATGGATTTAAAAAAACTTGGGGCAGTAGTATCGAAAACGATTACCTTAAGACCGCGGCAGGGAAATCCTCCTCCGCGCACCTGCGAAACGCCGGCCGGAATGCTTAATTCTATTGGCCTGGAAAATCCGGGGTTGGATGCGTTTATCAACTGCAAGCTGCCGGTTTTAGTCAAGACGGGCGTGCCGGTAATCGTCAGTATTGCTTCTGAATCCGGCTGGCCTGAATTTGTAGAATTAGCCGGCTGCCTTGATAAGCTAAAAGAGGTTGCCGCGATAGAAATTAATATATCCTGTCCGAATATTAGAAGCACAAAGCACAAAGCACAAAGCGTAAAATTAATTTCACAAGATCCTAAAGCCACCTATGAAGTCGTTAAGGCCGTTCGCAGAGCCACTGCGAAAACCTTGATTACCAAGCTTTCACCGAATGTGACTGATATTACGGAGATGGCCATGGCCGCAGAACGCGCGGGCAGCGACGCGGTCAGCCTGATAAATACCGTTACCGGGATGAGCGTTGATGTAGCCACGCGCCAGCCCAAGATCGCCTGTGTTACCGGAGGCTTAAGCGGCCCGGCAATCCGGCCAATTGCCGTAAGAATGGTCTGGGAGGTTTACCGGAAAATCAAAATTCCCATTATTGGGATGGGCGGGATCATGGATACGGCAAGCGCCTTGGAATTTTTTATGGCTGGCGCAAGCGCAATAAGCATCGGCACGGCGAACTTTATTAATCCAAGAGCAGCCGCGGAAATAATCACTGGCCTGGAACGGTTTTTGATAAAAAATAAAATAAAGGATATTAGACAGCTTATCGGGAGCGTAAAGAGTGAAAACTGAAATTATTTTAGCCCTAGATGTAGATACGCCGGCAAAGGCCAAGCGATTTGTGCATAAACTTTATCCTAAGATAAAGATATTTAAAGTGGGTTCCCAGCTTTTTTCTGCTGCAGGTCCGGCTATGGTTAAATTTATAAACCGGAAAGGCGGAAGTGTTTTTCTGGATTTGAAATTTTTTGATATCCCGAATACGGTTGCCAATGCCGTGCGTCAGGCAACGCGGCTTAAGGTAAAAATGCTCACTCTGCATATATCCGGCGGAGAGGCGATGCTAAGGCTAGCCGCGGAGGCGGCAAAGAAACAAGCGTCCGCGCTCGGCGTTAAAAAACCACTCCTGCTGGGAGTAACGGTCTTAACCAGCCAAGAGGCTAAACCGGAAACCGTGTTGAAAATGGCAAGGGCCGGTTTAGCCTGCGGCTTAGACGGGATAGTCTGTTCTGTAAGAGAGGCGGCGTATTTAAGGCAGAGGATTAAAAAGAAGTTTTATATTGTGACTCCCGGCATTCGGCCGAAGAATGCAGCCGTGGATGACCAAAAAAGAACCGCAACTGCCTTTGAGGCAATTACTGCCGGAGCAAATTTTATTGTGGTAGGCAGGCCTATCTTGGGAGCAAAGGATCCTCTGAAAGCTGTTGAGGAGTTAATTTATAAGAAGCCGTAGTTGACGGCAAGGCGGATTTTCTTTATAATGAACACGCTTAACGGGCGATTAGCTCAGTTGGTTAGAGCG
>CAIRWO010000162.1 GCA_903882345.1 Candidatus Omnitrophota bacterium
AAATATATACGGATGTTAAAATTGTGTTGTCTAATACGAATGAATTGGTAAAATACGCGGAAATATATAAAGGCGATAAATGGACAACCGATCTTTTCCAGCTGGAAAAATTAATCCCTTTCTCGGATGACGATGCTTTCCGTAAAAGATGGCAGGAAGTAAAGAAAGAAAATAAGAAACTCTTGATTGATTATATCCATCGGACCACGGGCATTTCCGTTAATCCCGAATCGATGTTCGATGTGCATATCAAGAGGATCCATGAATACAAAAGGCAGCTTTTATTCGGGCTTTTTATTATTTCGCAGTATCTAAAGGTGAAAAAGGATCACGCCTCACCGCTTGTCCCGCGCACGTTTATTATCAGCGGCAAGGCTGCCCCGGGTTATTTTATGGCGAAGCTGATCATTAAGTTTATCAACAGTATTGCTGAGGTGGTCAATAAAGACAAGGAAGTAAATCATAAACTAAAGGTTGTTTTTTTGGAGAATTACCGGGTTTCGCTGGCTGAGAAGATATTTCCCGCATCCGAGCTTTCCGAACAGATATCCACTGCCGGCACAGAAGCCTCAGGCACGGGATGCATGAAGTTTATGATGAACGGCGCATTGACCATCGGCACCTTTGACGGCGCCAATATCGAGATCGCGGAATCCGTAGGCAACGATAACATATTTATTTTTGGTTTAAACGTGGAGGATATCAATAAAATAAAAGCAGGCGGCTATAACCCCCAGGAATATATCGAACGTTCGCCCATATTAAAGGAAATTATGCAGCTTATTAAGAGTAATTTCTTTTCTCCCGTAGACTATAACCTTTTCGGGCCGATCGTAGAAAACCTTATTTTTTCCGACCCTTATTTTCTTTGTGCGGATTTCGAAGCTTACTGCGCTACACAGGATAAGATTTCCGCTCTTTATCGGGACAAAAACAGCTGGACCAAAAAGTCGATTCTCAATGTGGCTAAATCCGGTAAGTTTTCCAGCGACCGGACAATAAAAGAATATGCCAGCCAAATATGGAACGTCCCGGCATAATGGTATAATTTTAGGAAAATAAATGCTCATATTGCTTGCAGCAATGTTCCTTTGCGGGATCGCTCTGGCGGCTTACGCGCTTATTCCGCAGCCGAAAACAAAAAAAGACCCAAAACCCCCTAAATCGCTAAAGCTCCCGCCGGATCTTTCCTTAAATAAAAAACAACCGGAAGAACAGAAAAAAAACGAAACTCTAAAAGCCCAGCCTGATGAGCCTGAAACGGGACATAGCGATGCGCAAAAGGAATTGGACGCAGCCTTAAAAAAGGAAGCTGCCTTTAAGGAAGAGCTCGCCAAGAAAGAAGAATGGATTTCTAAGAGCGAAGAAGCAACAGCTAAGTTTAAGGCGCAGCTTGATGAGCTGGAAAAGAAATTTACCAAGAAAGAAAAAGAGCTGCAGCAAGAATTTTCCAAAAACGTTGATCTGATGCGGCAAGACAGAGAATCGGCCCTGAAGTACCAGTCGCTGGAAGAGGAAAATAAAAAACTAACCGATGGAAATCAGCGCTTGACCCATCAGGTTGAAGAATTTACCAAAGGATTAAAGGGGCATCTTAATACTATTGCCGAATTCAAGAAGCAGCAGGAAACGAGTGAATGGGTCCCTAAGCAAGAGTTTGTTAAACTTAATGAAGAGTATAGTGAACTGGAAAAAGAGCTTGAGGCGCAGGAAAATAAGGCAAAAAACCTGTTCGAAGAACTAATGCAACTGAAGGCGCAATTAAAAAATAAAGAGCAGGAAGCGCCTGCTGAGCCCGCACCGGAGCAGCCGGTGCCAGTGCCGGAGCAGCCAATAGAGCCGCAAGAAGAGGCAGAACCGCAAGAGAAAAAAGATGAGCTAGCCCCCGAGCCGGTAGTTGAGCCTCCGCAGTTACTAGAACAGATACAAGAGCCGGTGATCGTTGAGCCGCAGCCTGCAGCGCAGGAAGAGATCCCGGAAGAAGAGAAAAAAGAAGCCCCGGTTGTAGTCCCGCAAATAGATCTGGCTAAATTCAGGAATATCGGGATCATGGCGCATATCGATGCCGGTAAGACCACGACCACCGAGAGGATCCTCTTTTATACGGGCCGCTCGCATAAGATCGGGGAAGTCCACGAAGGCAAGGCGCAGATGGATTGGATGAAGCAGGAGCAGGAAAGAGGGATTACGATTACCTCTGCGGCAACAACCTGTTATTGGAACGGCTGCAGGATCAATATCATTGATACGCCCGGCCACGTTGATTTTACCGCGGAAGTAGAACGTAGCCTGCGCGTGCTTGACGGGGCAGTGGCGGTTTTTTGCGCTGTGGGAGGGGTAGAGCCGCAGTCGGAAACCGTCTGGCATCAGTCCAATAAATATAATGTCCCTAAGATCGCCTTTATCAATAAAATGGACCGTATGGGCGCGGATTTCTTTGCGGTGATAAAAGGCATCGAGGAAGAATTGGGGGGCAATATCATACCTTTGGAAATCCCCATCGGCGCAGAAGAAAATTTTCAAGGCGTAATCGATCTTTTGGAAATGAAGGCCTATTTTTACGAAGATGAATCATTGGGAAAAAGCTACCGCGTGGAAGAGATCCCCGCGGAATATAAGGAAAACGCTCTTAAATACCGGCATCTGATGGTTGAACGGGTGGCGGCATTCGATGAAACATTAATGAAAAAATACCTGGAATCGCCGGATACCATCACCCCGGAGGAAATCGCGCAGACCATCCGCAAGGGCACGATTGTCAATAAAATGATCCCTGTGCTTTGCGGGGCGGCGTTTAAAAATAAAGGCGTGCAGAAGCTCTTGGACGCGGTTGTCGCCTATCTGCCTTCTCCTCTGGACGTGCCTGCAGTTAGCGGCCATGATCCCAATGATCCTGAAAAAATTATCTTGCGTAAGCCTGATACGGCTGAACCGTTTTCCGCGCTTGCCTTTAAGGTCCAGTCAGACCCGCATATGGGTAAGCTTGTGTATTTAAGGATCTATTCCGGATTTCTTGATACCGGTTCTTATGTTTTTAATGCCACAAAGAATAAGAAGGAACGTATCGGCAGGATACTGCAGATGCACGCAAACCAGCGGGAGGCAAAGGATAATGCACTGGCCGGTGAAATCGTAGCGGTAATCGGGTTGAGCCATACGATCACCGGCGACACACTCTGTGATCCGGATAACCCGGTTCTGCTGGAGGCAATTGAGTTTCCTGTGCCTGTAGTTTCGCTGAGCATTGCCCCGGCAGGCAAGGCAGACCAGGACAAGCTTGGTAAGGGTCTGGCAAAACTTACCGAAGAAGACCCGACTTTTAAGGTTGAAACGGATGAGGAGACAAAAGAAACTATCCTTACCGGCATGGGCGAACTGCACCTGGAAATTATTGTCGACCGGCTGAAGACGGAATTCGGGGTGGAGGCGGTTGTAGGTAAGCCTAAGGTCGCCTACCGGGAGACGATCTCAAAGAAGGTAACCGGAGAGTATAAACATGTTAAACAGTCAGGAGGCCGCGGCCAGTACGGCCATGTGGTTATGGAGCTTATCCCTGGTCAACCCAACGAAGAGTTTGAATTCATCAACAGCATAAAAGGCGGGGCAATACCCAGGTCCTTTATACCGGCAGTGGAAAAAGGCGTTATTGAAGCGATGCATAACGGCGCTTATGCCGGGTATCCGGTCGTAGATATTAAAGTAGAGCTTATTGACGGTTCGTTCCATGAAGTAGATTCTTCGGAACTGGCATTTAAGCTGGCGGCGATCGGCTGTTTTAAAGAGGCATTCCTAAGGGCAGACCCGGTGCTGCTTGAGCCGTCTATGTCTTTAGAGGTGACGACCCCCGAAGAATATGTCAATGCGGTTGTCGGATACATTTGTTCCTGTCGGGGGAAGATCCTCGGAATGGATACGAAAGGCAAGCAGAAGATCATAGACGCGGAGGCACCGCTTGCCGAGATGTTCGGTTACGCCACGAACTTTCGTTCTTTGTCCAGCGGCCGGGCAAACGCTTCAATGCATTTCGAAAAGTATGTACAGGTACCCCGGGAGATCGCCCTGAAGGTTCTGGAGGAGAAGAAAAAGAAAAAAGAAAATGTTTAGGCACCCGAACCTATAGGATGGTTCGGTGTTCGCTGCTGCGAAGGAGGAAGCATGTTTCATGTACGGGAAAAGTTATATAGATACGTCTTACTTCTTACTGTTATTGCGGTGGCCTATCCTGGTATATTGGTCGCCGCTGAAAAAAAGGATAGTGATACGGCTGCCGCTTCTGCTACGGAGATCGGAAAAGAGTTTCCGCAGGAGCTGGAGACATTGATAACCGAAGAACCGCAGGAAGAGGCGAGCCTGCCTTTTGAAGCAGATACCTACGTTAGGTATATGCCTAGCCGCAGGGTAGATGCCATGCCGGGTAAAGTCGGTATTATCGAATCTGCCAATGAATGCGCCTATAAGTTAAAGGCATTTGGTAAATTACAGCTTGAGCTATCTTTTGAAAGCAACTATATCAGCATCAATAATTCAACCGGCGTGAAACTTCCCTCGCACCTGACCAGTTTGATCGCGGGGCTCCAGACAACAGTGCCGTTTTTCACTTTAGACAAGACATATTTCCGTATAGGCCTCTATCCTTCTTACCGCGGAGAAAACTGGGAGGTCAGGTCTTCGGCATTTCGCATGCCGGTAAATACTTATTTGATCTATCAGCCGAACAGCAAATGGACGTTCGTGGCGGGCGTAGGCGCCTACCCGGATTATAGGACTAAAGTCATTCCGATCTTTGGGTTTATTTACAAGCCGAATGAGAAGTTGACTTTTAATATTGTCCCCGCTAATCCCAATATATCTTATTCGCTTAATGGCAAGGTCACGCTGTTTATCGAAGGCGGAATGGCCGGCGACGAATATGAAGTGGATAAGGATGGCCTGAAGAATGTTGTTTTGGAGTATAAGGCGTACCGCGGCGGCGCAGGCGCGAGCTACAGATTCAATAAATATATTGAGGCCAGTGTTTCCGTAGGCGGCGTCTTTAACCGCCGGCTGCAATACCGCGACAGCTTAGGCAAGGTTAACCTAGACAGCGGCATGTATTCGGAATTTAGGATCAATGCGGCAATTTAGCATTGCTTAACTTTTCCCTTGTGTTAAAATTAAGGCTTAAGCCCCGGTATGGATCGAGGAAGGAAAGGATAACGCGGTGAAAGAAATTAAGTTTGACTTTAATAATATGTTTAGCGAAAATGCCGGCAGTCAACACGGCGTTACTGCCGCGGATCTTTCGGCAATAAAGGGATCCGTAAACAAGGCGCACCGGCATTTCAGCGGATTGCTCAAAGACAGCCGCAACCGGATCAACCTTTCTCTTGAGTGGACGCAGCTGCCTTTTCAGGGCAGGCAGGCATTAGAGGGAATTAATTCGCTGGCAAGGGAAATTAAAAAATACGAAAATGTCATTTTTCTCGGGATCGGCGGTTCATACCTTGGGCTTAAGGCAGCGCAGGATGCGTTACTTCTGCCGTATTACAATGAGTTTCCTCCGCTAAGAAAAAACAAGCCAAAGGCGTTTTTTGAAGGCACTAACCGTGACCCTGATACACTAACCGTATTACTATAAAATCTTAACCCTAAAAAGACATTTGTAGTGGTGATTTCCAAATCCGGCGAAACCACAGAAACCAAAGCCGCGTTCATTGTTGTCGAGGCATGGCTTAAAAAGTCAGTTGGTAAAAATTACGGGAGGCAGGTCGTCGCGATTACAGATCCGGTTTCCGGTTCGCTGCGTAAAAAGGTTAACCAGGCTCAGGTAAAAGACAGGCGCAGTTTCCGCAGCCTGCCGCTATTGAAAGGCGTTGGCGGCAGATTTTCTGAATTCAATATGGGGCTGCTGCATCTGGCAATCATGGGCGTAGATGTACAGGCAGTATTGGATGGCGCCGCGGCAATGGCAAAAAGGTGCATTCCGGATGATCTAGCGCTAAATCCCGCTCTCATGTACGCTAGCCTCCATACGATTCTTTATAAAAATAAAGGCAAACCGATCGCGGTGATGATGCCTTTTTCAGAAACCCTCAAATCTACCGCTGACTGGTATTGCCAGTTATTGGCGGAAAGCCTGGGGAAAAAATACGCCCGTAAAATCGAGATCAAGGTGGGCGGCATAGAAGAATGGCTAAATGACAGCAGCCACATTGTCAATGTCGGCCGGACGCCGGTGGCCAGCCGCGGCACAAACGATCTGCATTCGATCCAGCAGAACAATATCGAAGGCGAGAATGATAAGGTGATCACGTTTATCCGCGTTGAAAAATTTGCCGCCGATATTAAAATCAGCGGTAAAAAGGCGGATATACTTTCCGGTAAAAAGTTTTCTGGATTACTTAATCTGGCGCAGGAGGCAACCGAATGGGCGCTGGTAAGACAGTCCAGGCCCAACTGCACGATTATTCTGCCGGAAGTCAACCCGTTTTATTGGGGCGGTTTGTTATTTTTCTTTGAAATGGCCACTGCCTTTGAGGGCGAACTATTGGATATTAACGCCTTTGATCAGCCGGGAGTGGAAGGCTATAAAAATTACATCTATTACAAACTTTGCAAACCCGGTCTCGCAAAAGAAATAGCCGACGAGATCAGAAATAATCCCTTAGTAAAGCACTCCCGGTATATCATTTAGGTTGTAAAATAATGATTGAACTTAAAGATAATCTTAACCCTGCGCAGCTGGAGGCAGTGAACACAGTCAACGGCCCGGTGTTGGTCATTGCCGGAGCCGGCTCAGGCAAGACCCGGGTGATCGAATACCGCGTATTGAACCTTGTGCGCAGCCACATCGAACCTGCTTCAATACTCTTGCTTACCTTTACAAGGGCGGCTTCCCGGAAAATGCTGGAGCGGGCTACGCGGCACGACGAGCGTTGTCGGCGGGTTGAAGGCGGCACGTTCCATTCCTTCGCCTATAAAATCCTGAAAAAATACAGCCGGGTCCTAGGTTTTAGCGGTTCATTTTCGGTAATCGACGAAGCCGATGCTGCCGAGGCAATACAGCGCTGCGCAGAGGCTATGGGGCTGTCCGATAAAGAAAAACGTTTCCCCAAAAAAGATACGCTGCGCAATATCTTGAGCGGCTGCATAAACAGGAACTTGGGCCTCGCCAAGATACTGGAAAAAGAATACCCTGACTTTATTGTTTATGCTCAAGAGATAGAACAGCTGAGTAAAAAATATGCGGCATATAAGATCGAAAAGAACCTCTTTGATTATGACGACCTTTTGGTATGCCTGAAGCTGCTTTTGGAGGATACGAAAGTAAGGAGCTGCCTTTCATCGCAATATCAATATATCATGGTAGATGAATACCAGGATACGAATAAATTGCAGGCGGATATTGCCTGCCTGCTGGCCTCCGGGCATAACAATATTATGGTAGTAGGAGACGATGCCCAGAGCATTTACGGCTTTCGCGGGGCATCCCATGAAAACATTATGGAGTTTCCCGGCAGGTTTAAAGGATGCAAGGTGATTAAACTGGAGGAAAATTACCGCAGCAACCAGTCGATACTCGACCTGGCAAATTCTGTGCTTGAGAATATGGAAAATAAGTATTCCAAATGTCTTGTCTCGGCAAGAAAAATTTCCGGAGACAAGCCGGAGATGCTTTTTTTTAACAACGCCTATAATGAAGCGGAATGGATTGCCGGAAAAATCAAGGAATTAAATGATGAAGGGCTCTCTCTTGGCAGCCAGGCAGTGCTTTTCCGTTCAGCGTATATTTCTATCCCGCTGCAGGCTGAACTGAGTAAGAGGAATATCCCCTATCAAGTTTTCGGCGGGCTTAAGTTCTACGAAACAGCGCATGTAAAGGATTTATTGGCGCACCTGAGGGTAATCTCCAACCCCAAGGACGAGTTAAGCTGGCTGCGTATTTTGACGCTTATTGCCGGTATCGGCCCGAAGACCGGCAATAAGATCCTCGGGGAGATCTCGGTCAATCCGGCGCTGGCGGATATTATCGATAAAGTGTCTCTGGTTTATGGTAAATATAAGTTTAGCTCAGGGCTAAAGAAATTGCAGGCCGCATTAAAGGCTGCTTCTGACGCAGAGGCGGATCTAGGCGGACGGTTCGGGGTCATCCTCGATTATTATTTGCCGTTATTAAAGGAAAAATTTGATGATTGGAGCTTGCGGCTTAATGATCTGGAAACATTAAGGCAGATCGCTTCTAGGTATGTTTCATTAGAACA
>CAIRWO010000163.1 GCA_903882345.1 Candidatus Omnitrophota bacterium
CGGTAATGGCAATAGAGCTTTTTAATGAGGAATTCGCGCAGCGGTTTTCTTAAACCTATCATTTCGCTGCTGAAACTCGCGAGTTTTTCCTCGGTTTTTTTGACATCCGCATGCGATCTGATCTTATTTTTTTCTATTTTTATTTCCGTTTCCGTGATCAGGTCGGTTACCTGGATATCGATAAGCGACCTGATGATCAGGTATTTCCTGCGCTCGGCATCTATTTTAGCATATTTTCGGGAAATCCGCTCATAGATATTACCCCAAATTTTCAGTTTTTCAAGGTCGCCTTCTTTTATCAGGCCGGACGTCAGGCCGTCATCCAGGTCGTGGTTATCGTAGGCGATCTCATCGGCGACGTCCACGATCTGTGTTTCTAAGGTCGCCGATTCTTCCGGAAGGAATTCTTTAAGTTTTCCTACCTTGTCAAAGGCAGAGGAATGTTTTATGATCCCCTCTCTTACCTCCCATGTCAGATTAAGCCCCGGAAAATCAGGGTATCTTTCTTCAAGAATATCGACTACCCTTAAGCTCTGCATATTATGGTTAAAGCCTCCGTAGTTTGCCATGATCTCATTTAGCGCGTCTTCTCCCGAGTGGCCGAATGGAGTGTGTCCAAGGTCATGCGCCAAAGCAATTGCCTCTACCAGGTCGGCATTCAGCCTTAAGGCATAGGCGATGGTCCTGGCGATCTGGGCTACCTCCAGGGTGTGCGTTAAACGCGTGCGGTAATAGTCTCCTTCATGGTTTACGAAAACCTGGGTTTTATATTCCAGTCGCCGGAAAGCAGCCGAATGGATGATCCTGTCGCGGTCTCTCTGGTAGGCTGAGCGGTAGGGGTGTTCAGCTTCTTTATAGACCCTGCCTTTAGAGTTACAGCTTTTCATCGCGTAGGCAGCAAGGTATTTATCTTCGAAGTTCTTAATCTGTTTTTGATCCAGCATATGCCGCTTTCAATATTTTTTTTAATTCTTTTAAAGACTGCGATATTATTTTGGTGTTATAGAATACGGGCATAAAATTCGTATCCCCCTGCCAACGCGGGACGATATGGATATGCAGATGCCCGGTGATACCCGCGCCGGCGTGCCGGGAGATATTTATTCCGATGTTATAGCCGTCCGGTTTCATCGCCCGGTCAAGGATATTTTTTGCGCTATTAACCGATTTAAGCAGGTCCAGAAGCTCGTCGTCTCTTAAACCCGCCAGGTCCCTTATGTGCCTGTTGGGAGTAACCATTACATGGCCGTTATTGTAAGGGAAGATATTCAAGATGCAGAATGAATGCCGGCTGCGGAAAATAACATCTCCCGGGTTTTTGGATTTCCGGGCATTGCAAAAAATACAACCTTTAGACTTTTTAGCACTGATGTATTTTATTCTCCAAGGAGCCCAGAGTTTGTCCATTATTATATTTTTATGATCTTACCTTCTATTTTATCGTTAACTTCCAATATACCATAAGAATTAAAAGGCGCAAATACTTTGTCTGTCGGGCTGCCCGGGTTAAAAAACAGGACCCCCTCTTTTTTCTCGTTGCAGGGCGTATGTGAGTGGCCAAAGACGATCACGTCTACGTTATCGTCTTTGAACATTTTTTCCATAATCTCGACCAGCCCCGCTGGGTGCCCGTAACCATGGGCAACACCGATTGTGTATTTACCGATTTTTATAATTTCTTTTGTCGGTAGTATTTTCTTTGTCTCCGCGCTATCCATATTCCCGGCGACGGCCCTGACGTCTTTACATACCTGCCTCAATTTATCCAGCACGCTTAAGTCAAGGAGGTCTCCCACATGGATGATCATATC
>CAIRWO010000164.1 GCA_903882345.1 Candidatus Omnitrophota bacterium
GATATTCTTGGGCCTGGGAGCGGGTAGTCCTTCTTTTCTAGGGATCAAAGGTGAAAATTTGGGCAATATTTATTCCGCCAATGAATTTTTGACCCGCGTTAACCTGATGTCCGCTTACCGCTTCCCGGAATTTCAAACACCGGTGAATATCGGCAGGCAGGTCATTGTTATCGGCGGCGGGAATACCGCGATGGATGCCGCAAGGGTTGCGCTTCGGCTGCAAAAAATGAGCGGTTTTCCGGCGGATACCAGGGTTATTTACCGGCGCACGGAAGTCGAGATGCCGGCGCGCAGGCTGGAAATTGAACATGCCAAGGAAGAAGGGGTAAATTTCAGGTTTTTGGCAAAACCCGAAGAATTTATCGGCAATGAAAACGGCCTGGTGAAAAAAATCAGGTGTTTGGAATGCCGGCTCGGCGAAGCGGATGGTTCCGGTAGAAGAAAATCCATTCCGCTCGAGGGAAGCGATTTTGAAATGGACTGCGATCTGGCAGTTATCGCCATTGGTTTAAAAGCAAACCGGGTTTTGACCGAAGCTACGCCGGATTTAAAAGTGGATAAATATGCTGATATAATCGTAAACCCCGAAACCATGGAAACATCTATCCGGGGAGTTTTCGCGGGAGGCGATATCGTAGGAGGGGAAGGCACGGTTATTGAAGCAATGGGCATGGCAAAAAAAGCCGCAAAGGCAATCATAGATCATCTGAAATTTTCTTGACAATAGGCTTGTTTATAATAGTATAACTAGAAGTAGGGCCTTTATTTTTTTTGTCTAAGAATGTCTAAAAATAAGGCAAAAATTGCATAAAACTTAACAAAAGAAAGGAGAAGCACGATGAATTTGCGCACGCCCGGCGGCAACGACGCAACGCGTACGTTCAACCGCTCCAAAAATGTAGTGCCATGCTCAGGCTTGTGTTCCCGCTGCTTGGAATCCTGCCGGGGTAACTGTGAAGTTTTTAAATCTTCTTTTCGGGGCAGAGAAGTTATCTATCCCGGCCCATTCGGCGAAATGACTGCCGGAGGAGACAAAGATTATCCGGTTGATTATTCCCATTTGAACATCCAGGGTTATGCACAGGGCGCAAAGGGCCTGCCTAAAGGCGTGGACGCCGGCCCGGATTCAGCGATTTTTCCCGCGGTTAATACAGAGACGGAATATGGCTGGGATAAAAAAGTTAAAATGAAGGCCCCGATTTTTACCGGCGCATTAGGCTCAACGGAAATTGCCCGCAAGAACTGGGAGCATTTTGCCGTGGGTGCCGCGATATCAGGGGTGACGATTGTCTGCGGAGAGAACGTTTGCGGTATCGATCCGAAGCTGGAACTTGACAACAAAGGAAAAATCGTCAGCGCCCCGGATATGGACCGGCGCATTGAGATTTATAAAAGATTCCATGATGGATACGGCGAGATACTCGTGCAGATGAACGTCGAGGATACCCGCCTGGGAGTTGCCGAGTACGTGCGTAAGAAACATAAACTGGAAACTATCGAGTTGAAATGGGGCCAGGGCGCGAAGTGTATCGGCGGGGAGATCAAAGTAAAGAGTTTAGAGCGGGCTATTGAGTTGAAAAAACGCGGATATATTGTTACGCCCGATCCTACCGTCCATGCCAACAAGGAAGCCTTTAAGGCAGGCGCGATCAAAGAATTCGAGCGGCATTCCCGCCTGGGTTTTGTTTCCGAAGAAGCGTTTGTAAAGGAAATTAAGCGGCTGAGGGGCCTCGGATTTAAGAGGATAACCTTAAAGACCGGCGCTTATTCTATGGTAGAGCTTGCTCAAGCGCTGAAGTTTTCTTCCGCGGCAAAGATCGACCTCTTGACTATTGATGGCGCGCCGGGCGGCACAGGGATGAGCCCATGGAGAATGATGCAGGAGTGGGGCGTGCCCACATTTTATCTTCAGGCACTGACTTATGAATTCTGCGAAAAACTGGCAAAGAAAAAAATGCGCATCCCCGACATTGCCATTGCCGGAGGATTTTCCCTTGAAGATCACATTTTTAAAGTGATCGCCATGGGCGCTCCTTACGTTAAGGCAGTCTGTATGGGCCGCGCGCTGATGATCCCGGGATTTGTCGGTAAAAATATTGAGGAGTGGATCAAGACGAATACCTTGCCTCCCACGGTTTCCGAATTTGGCGTCAAACCGGAAGAAATATTCGTTTGTTATGAAGAGCTTGCCGAGAAATACGGAGAAGATATGAAGGATATACCGCTTGGGGCGGTGGGCATTTATACCTTCTCACAAAGGATTAAAGTAGGCTTACAGCAGTTGATGGCGGGTTCACGCAACTTTAACTTAAGCACGATTTCCCGCAAAGACCTGATGAGCCTGACCAAGGAGGCGGAAGAGATTTCCGGTATTCCTTATGTTATGGATGCTTATCGTAAGGAAGCGGAAAAAATCCTTAGCAGCAAATAAGTTACGGGTTAAAAGACAATTAAAAAAAGGGCGGTTTCTAAAAAAGCCGCCCTTTTTATTACCGGGCAATCACAACTGTTGCCTTGGCTATAAATCTATGTTATAGTAAAAAAATGCGTATCCTCTTTTTTAGGCAGCCAACCGGTTACAGCCGGCCTGTAATGGGCTTTGGGCTGGGGATAGTAGCGACTATTCTCAAAAGCGCCGGGCATGAGGTTAAGGTCGTAGATAATAACTCTATGTATTACAAGGTTTATAGCGACCGCGACCTGTTAGAGATCATCCGGCAATACAAGCCGGATGCTATAGGATTCAATATAACGATCATCAATGCGTATAAGACATATCAGACGCTGGTAAAGATACGAAATAAATTTCCTGGAATTTTGACCGTTGCCGGCGGTATCCATATGAAGTATTCATCCGAAGAGGCGCTGAAGTACGGTTTTGATGTCGTGGTAGTGCGGGAAGGCGAAAAAGTAGTCGCTCCCCTTTTTAGCTACCTTTCCAACAGGACGCGGGATAACTTCCGTAAAGACCTGGAAGCTATCCCTGGAATATCCTTCATCCGGCAAGACGGAAGTGTCTACGCAGCAAGAGAATTCCCCGGCGTTGCCAGCCTTGACGAAGTCCCCTTTGTAGATTATGATCTTTTCAATATCCAGGACTTTTATAAGACCGGATACGAGCCATTGGCGATCGAGATCTGCGGACAGCGGGGTTGCCCTAACAGGTGCACCTTCTGCAGCGACGAAATCATCCGCGCTGACCGCAGGAGAGTGTCTGTTGATCACCTGTTTTCCTATCTTGAATACCTCTACGATAAATACAAGATGAAATATATGTTTTTAAATGATAACAATTTTCTTTTTCCGCGCGAGCGGGCGGTGGATTTCTGCAACCGGTTGATCCATTCGGGGTTGAATAAAGAGATTTCGTTCGCCTGCCAGACCAGGGTCGATACGCCCTTCGATGAAGATTTTGCGCGCCTCTTGAAAGAAGCCGGGTTTTGCAGCCTTGGTCTCGGCGTGGAGAGGCTTGAACCGTATTCTCAAGAAGCGATTCGTAAAAAATCCGATCCCGCCCAAGTGCGCCATGTCGCCTCGATAATACGTAAGGCCAAAATAAACGTGACTATGTTCATGGTCGCCGGGTTTCCTTTTGAAACGGTTGAGATAGTGCGAGCTGAAGAGCGGGCATTCATGGAATTGGCTGATTATACCAAGACCTTTGA
>CAIRWO010000165.1 GCA_903882345.1 Candidatus Omnitrophota bacterium
GCCAGGCAGAGTATGATAAAAATACGGGGTAGGCTATCCTGGGCGTATTTTATCGACCTAGACACAAGAAAGGCGGCTACGATAAACCCGAAAAGATAACCCCCTGTGGGGCCTAAGAGATAAAAAAGGCCGCTACCGGCTCCGGAAAAAATAGGAAGGCCGGCAACGCCCAATAAGACATACGCTATCTGCGGGATGGCCCCGGTACTACCTAAAAATGCCCCCGAAAGCAGGACGAAAAAAGTCTGCAGGGTTACCGGAACAGGGCTAAACGGTAAGGGAATACGCACAAAACCGCTCAGGATCATGAATATCGTAAAGACAAAAACAGCGATAATCTTATCTGAACCTCTGCTTAAAACCGCATCTTTTTTTAAGGCTACTTCCATCTATATCTCCTGGAGTTACGGTGAAAGTTAAAGTATTATAGCAAAAAAAGAACATATTGTAAAAATACTTTTTGGCGGATATCTTATTCCTTAGCTATTGCCAGAGTGATTATCCCCGCTAATAGCAAAAAGAGCCCTATGCCTCCTTTTACCAGCGTCAAAAGTTCCTGCCACCACCTGATCAGCGCTAACGCTCCCAACGATAAAAAGACTAAACCTGAAACTACTTTAAAAACCATGCTAAATGTCTTTTTATCCTCTTTTTTTATCTCTTCTGCCATGTCAACTGCCTCCTTCTCTGTCCGGCCTGCTCTTCCACCGGCGGTGAATCCAGCTCCATTCCGCAGGATATCGCCGGATATAAGCCTCGATGATACAGGTCAATTTCTGTATATTTAAGGTAACTGTCTCACCCCTGGTCTTGCCTTCCTGCAGGTTAAACGGCGGCTCAAAATAAATCTTATGCGTATCATCCTTTTGCCGGATGATAAAACTGGGTAGTATCGGAGAACCTGTGCGCTGCGCCAGGACAACCGGCCCGGTAGCGGTAGCCGCCTTTTTGCCGAAAAAATCCACGAATACCCCCGCGGAACCAAAATTCTGGTCTAAAGGTATAAAAACAATTTCATTACTGCGCAATGATTTAATCGTATCTTCTACGCACGCAAGACGCGGCTGGCTGTATATAGTTTTAATGCCTAATTTAATCCTCTTTTCCAAAAACATCTTCTCCGCGCGCGCATCGCGCATCGGCCGCATGATTCCAGCTATTCTGTAACCTTCCAAACTTAATTTTGCCATCAAGAGCGGGAAATTTCCGAAATGCGCGCTGACTAAAATCACGCCCTTGCCCTGCGCTAAAGCGGAATCCAGGTTATCACGGCCGGCCATGTGCACGCGTTTTTTTAAGAGCTCCGGCTTATTCATCAGATACATCAGCTCCATACCACCCTTGGCCATATAAACAAAACTATTCTTAGCTATCCGCTCCAATTCCTGCCGTGATTTCTCTTGCCCGAAAGCGACACCCAGACTTTCCAGGGCGGTCTTTCTCTGCTTAGAAGCAATACGGTAACCCAGGCCTGCTGCATTTTGCGCAAAGCCATACACCAGTTTTCCCGGCAGCACGCCGACCACAAAAGATGCAAAGTTAAGCCCGAGCCAGCCGATGTAGCGGCTGATCTCAACGCGTATTTTTTTTGAATCCATGATTATAATTTATATCCTATTTTACGCAAGAATTCCTTGCGCCAGATTATATCCTCAGGCGACTCGATGCCTTTTGGCTTGGCTCCGTCGATAACCCCTAAAATGCCCCTACCTGATTCTGTTTGTGCGATGATGACCTCAGCCGGATTCCCCGAGGCGCAATAGATGTTACAGATTTCCGGTATATTTTTCAAAGCATTCAATACGTTAATCGGATAAGCGTTGCGCAAGAATATTATGAAACTGTGGCCTGCGCCGATTTCTAAAGCGTTATCCGC
>CAIRWO010000166.1 GCA_903882345.1 Candidatus Omnitrophota bacterium
CAAGCCAAAGACGATCATCCTGCCGGAATATTACGATCAGCGCGTGGTGGAAGCAGCCAGGATCATCGAACAGGAGGGCGTTGCCAAGGCAATACTTTTTACTAAAGAGATGATGAATCCGCAGGATAAAGAAAGGTACATCGAGCAGTATTACAATCTGCGCAAGGCAAAAGGCATAACCCTTGATGAGGTGAAAAAAATATTTGAAGACACGCTTTATTATGCGGCAATGATGACCCGCGAAGGCAAGGCCGACGGCTTTGTCGCCGGGGCAAGCCATACTACGCCGGATATGGCAAGGGCGGCCATCCACTGTTTGGAAATTGATCCGCGCATCACTATTGTCTGCAGCTGCTTTATTATGGCAGTCCCGGATTGTCCTTATGGAGAAAACGGGACTTTTGTTTTTGCCGACTGCGGGATAATCCCCGACCCGAATTCCCGGCAGCTTGCCTGTATTGCGATTGCTTCCGCAGAACTGGCAGCAAAGGTTTTAGATATCAAACCAAGAGTCGCGTTTTTAAGCTATTCGACAAAAGGCTCTGCCAAAGGCAAGTCAATTGATACTATTACCGAGGCCCTGCAGTTAGCCAGGAATATGTCGCCGGATTTGTTGATCGATGGAGAATTGCAGGTGGATGCGGCGATCGTGCCGGAAGTGACGAAGATAAAATATCCCGACAGCCCGATAGGCGGACAGGCAAATGTATTAATCTTCCCGGATTTGGAAGCCGGCAATATCGGTTATAAATTAGTCCAGCGCTTAGGCCGTGCGCGCGCCTTAGGCCCTTTACTCCTGGGATTAAATAAGCCCTGCAGCGACCTCTCGCGCGGATGTTCCGTAGAGGATGTTGTTGACTGCGTGGCAGTAACGGCAATCCGGGCTCAGTAAGATGAAAGTACTGATTATTAACTCTGGTAGTTCTTCCATAAAATACAAGCTCTTTGATATGCCCAAAGAGGCACTGATATCAAAGGGTATTATCGAGCATATCGGCGAAAAGGGCTCGAAAGTAATAAACCACCACAGCGGCCTGGAGATGATTTTGGATAAGATCGACGGTGTGGAACTGGTCGGCCACCGCGTGGTGCACGGCGCGGAAGAATTCCGCAGGCCGGTATTGATCGATGATAACGTAATCCATAAGATCAAGCAGTGTTGTGCGATTGCGCCGCTGCATAATCCGGCAAACCTTACCGGTATTCTTGCCTGCAAAAAATTGCTGCCCGGTATAAAACAGGTAGCGGTATTCGACACCGCGTTCCATCAGACCCTGCCGGCGTATGCCTATATTTACGGGTTGCCTTATTATTATTATCAGAAATTCGGCATCAGAAAATACGGTTTTCACGGCACGAGCCACGAATACGTTGCCCATGAAGCAGGCCGGATTTTAAAAAAACCGCTTAGCCGCTTAAAGATCATTACCTGCCATTTGGGTAACGGATGCAGCATCACCGCCGTGAATAAAGGTAAGTCCGTAGATACCAGCATGGGCTTTACTCCCCTTGAAGGTTTGGTGATGGGCACGCGCTGCGGCGATATCGATCCGGCGCTGGTTACTCATATTATGCATCAGCAACAACTGACTCCCGGTCAGATGGAGAAACTATTAAACAAGGAGAGCGGGCTTAAAGGGATATCCGGTATTAGTAATGATATGCGCATGCTCGATGCCGCTGCCAGGTCGGGAAATAAACGGGCAAGGCTGGCGCTGGACATTTTTATTTACCGGATCAAAAAATATATCGGAGCGTATACGGCAGCAATGGCGGGTTGTGACGTCCTGGTTTTTACCGCCGGTATCGGGGAAAACCAGAAAAATATCCGGGATAAAGTTTGCGTAGGGATTTTCGCGCATCTGAAAATAAAACCCAGAGTGCTTGTTATTCCCACAAACGAAGAATTAATGATTGCCCGCAAGGCAATGCAGTTGATAAAGGAGACGCGATAATGTTGAGGACGGTCTTGAAATCGAAGATCCACCGCGCACGGGTAACCGAGGCAAACCTTTATTATGAAGGCAGCATTACCATTGACGCAAGGCTTATGGAAAAAGCGGATATATTGCCGGGTGAAAAGGTGGAGGTCTTAAACCTTAACAACGGCCAGAGGCTGGAGACATACGCGATAAAGGGTAAGGCCGGCTCCGGAGTAATCTGCCTTAATGGCCCATCTGCCCGGGGAGCCTGCGCCGGCGATCAGGTCATTATCCTCTCTTATGTCCTTGTCGAAAACACAGAGGCAAGGGGAATCGCTGCCAAAATAGTCAATGTCGACGAAAGAAATAGAATTAAAGATTAGGACGCTGGGCGAGCCGGTATTAAAGAACGGCGTGCGCCTGGTTGAGAAAGTAACCGACCATCACCGCAAGATGCTCAGCGAAATGGCGCGGTTGATGTATGCTGTTTCCGGCGTCGGCCTTGCCGCTCCGCAGGTCGGCATTTCCGAATCGTTAGTTGTCATTGATGCCGGGACAGGCCTTTACAAGCTGGTAAACCCTCGGATAGTCAAGGCAAGCGGCCAGCAAATAAGCGAAGAAGGATGTTTAAGCGTTCCGGAGGTGGGCGTAAGGGTGAAGCGCGCGAAATCCGTCGTCGTGGAAGCGCTGGATGAAAACGGCAAGCCCGTGACGATAGAAGCGGAAGACCTGCTTGCCTGTATTTTTCAACACGAGATCGACCATCTGAACGGCCATTTGATCATTGATCACGCCTCGTTGATCGATAAGATAAAATACAGGAAAAAAATTAAAGAGATCTAATGAGCGTTGCCCAAGCTGGTCAAGCCCGCCGAATGCCCGCATGGTTTAAGCAGGAAATTCCTTCTGCCGAGGCGTGGGAAAATATCCGCTTGCTTGCCGATTTAAAGGTTAATACCGTATGCCAGGAAGCGCGTTGCCCTAATTTAAGCCGCTGTTTTGTTGAACGCGAGTTGACATTCATGATCCTTGGTTCTAGCTGTACCAGAAGCTGCCGTTTTTGCGCCGTAGACAAGGCAGTCGAGGCTGATCTAAGCGTTGATGCGGGTGAGCCCGAAAGGATCGCGGAAGCTGTTGTTCGGCTCCGGCTGGATTATGCAGTGCTTACCTCTGTTACCAGGGATGATCTTAGCGACGGCGGGGCAGGGCATTTTGCCCGGACGATAAAATCGATCCGCGCTAGATGCGAGAATATTTGCCTGGAAGCGCTGATACCAGATTTTCAGGGTAGCATATCTAGTATTAAAACAGTAGTTAGAGCCTCACCGCAGGTATTAGCCCATAATCTGGAAACAATAAGGCGGCTTTCTTGTGAATTGAGGCCGCAAGCCGATTATGACCGCTCTCTGGCTGTATTAAGGCTGGCAAAACAGGATAGCAGTACGCTGATTACAAAATCATCGCTTATGTTGGGATTGGGTGAAACCCTGGAAGAGGTAGTGGAAACAATGCAGGAATTAAAAAATACCGGTTGTGAAATACTCGTTTTAGGCCAGTATCTTGCTCCTTCCGCAGGCCATTATCCGGTTAAAGAATTTATCGACCGGGAAGAATTTATAAAATATAGGGAGATCGCATTTTCTTTGGGCTTTAAAGGGGTTTCCTCAGGCCCTTTGGTAAGGAGTTCATATCAGGCAAAGGATTTATACAGGAGAGCGCTAAATGTATGATGTGATTATCATTGGTTCCGGACCTGCGGGCCTGGTTGCCGGGCTTTACTGCGGCAGGTTCCGGCTTAAGACCTTGATCCTGGAAAGAATAAATATCGGCGGCCAGATCGTCACTTCCCCGACGATCGAGAATTTTCCCGGTTTCCCCGGGGGTATACCTACGGTTGAGCTGATCGACAAAATTAAAAACCAGGTTGATGAACTGGAGGTACCGGTTATTACGGAGGAAGTTTCAAGCATCTTGGCGGTTGATAAGTCCGGCATACCCGTTTATACCGTTAAGGCCGGCGATAACGCCTATGAAACAAAAACCCTGATCATTGCCAGCGGCGCGCAGTCCAAAAAATTAGGCGTTGCCGGCGAGGGAAAATTTATCGGCCGGGGGGTATCTTATTGCGCTACCTGCGACGGTCCGTTTTTTAAAAATAAGGAAATTGTAGTTATCGGCGGCGGCGACCGGGCAGTTGAGGAGGCGATATTTTTAACCAGCTATGCCAGTAAGGTCACGCTTATCCACCGCCGGGGAGAGTTGCGGGCATCAAAGATCATTGAAGAGAAACTCAGGGCAAACCCCAGGATAAACCTTAAACTGGACAGCGTAATCGAAGAAATAACCGGCAAGGATAAAGTAGAAGGCGTAAGCATAAAGAATGTTTTGACGGCCGCGGTAGAAACTTATCTTTGCCAGGGCGTATTCATTTTTGTCGGGATAAAACCGAATACGGATTTTGTAAAAAACCTGTTGCATCTGGATGAATCGGAATTTATAATTACCGACCAGGATATGAAGACGTCGCTTGAGGCTGTATATGCCTGTGGTGACTGCCGCAAGAAAAATTTATACCAGGTGATCAATGCCTGCGGAGAGGCGGCAGCAGCGGCAGATTCCGTCCATAGATATTTGCTGAACTTAAAATAAATACGATGAAAAATTTTCCTACGAAAAGTAAAAATCTGGTTGATTGGGTAAATAAGATGGCGCGGATGTGCCAGCCGCAGGACATTGTCTGGATAGACGGGTCCCTGGAGCAGAAGCGCCAGCTGGAAGATGAATGCGTTGCCGACGGTGAACTTATCAAGTTAAATCAAGAGAAGCTCCCCGGATGTTTTCTGCACCGCACCTCTCCCGACGACGTTGCCCGCACAGAACACCTTACGTTTATCTGCACAAAGAAAAAGAGGGATGCCGGACCGACAAATAACTGGATGTCGCCTTATGCGGCTTACAGGAAGGCAATGTCGATCTTTAAAGGCGCGATGGCAGGCCGAACAATGTATGTAATTCCTTTTTCTATGGGACCGGTGGGCTCACCTTTTAGTAAGATCGGCGTTGAGTTGACCGATTCCCGTTATGTCGTCTTAAATATGCTGGTCATGGCCCGCTGCGGTAAAGATGTTTTGCAGCAATTGGAAAAGAATGAAGAGGAGGCCGAGCGCCGCCGTAAAAAAGAAGCCAGTTTTACCAGGTGCCTGCATTCAAAGGCAGAGCTGGACATAAACAAAAGGCTAATATTGCATTTCCCCGAAGATAATGCTATTTGGAGCGTGGGCTCCGGCTACGGCGGTAATGTGCTGTTGGGTAAAAAATGCCTGTCCTTGCGTATTGCCAGCCATATGGGAAAGAAGGAAGGCTGGCTTGCCGAACATATGCTGATCATGGGCATCACCAATCCCCAGGGGGTGAAAAAATACTTCGCCGCTGCTTTCCCGAGCGCCTGTGGAAAAACGAACTTAGCTATGCTTATTCCGAGTATTCCGGGCTGGAAGGTGGAAACCGTCGGAGATGACATTGCATGGATGAAATTCGGGGATGACGGACGTTTGTATGCAATCAATCCCGAAGCC